>CADCDY010000113.1 GCA_902800245.1 uncultured Prevotellaceae bacterium | reverse complement strand
TGAGATAACAAAAGCATATGCCAACCATGTAGAAGAGCGTCTGCGGACATTTAGAAAAGTAACGAACACGAAGAAATCCTTTTCAATAGTTTACGTTACGCCCTTCGGATTATATAATAATATGTACGCGAGGAAAGTCAACAAACAGATAACGGCAGACGATTTATTCAAAAAGAGCTAGGTATCGTAATTTCAGCTATTGCCAGGAGTGCGATGTCAAACGCTACATGAATAGCCAATCTGATAAGGAGGCAGCCAAGAGAACGAAGCCTCAGACTGAGGCATATCCTTTGAGGAAAATGTCACAGCCTGAGGCTTCTGCTCCGCAATCAGCTTTTTGTCGGGCGTGCCGTCGAGTCCACGGAAAAGGAATGTCTTTTCGCCCACCTGCTCCACCACGCCGCCAGCCTCACGAAGGCGCTGAAGCACCGTGTCGAGCTGGTTGGCAGGGAAACCACAGGTCAGAATGTCGCCACCCTTGCGATGCATGGCGTAATGATTATCAACCCCTTCCGCAAACGCCTCGTCTTCCAACCCTACGACAATTTTTGATATTATTTCGCCTCACCAGCTTAATTCAATAACATATATATTAATAAAGTTTAAAAAATAGACTCTTCTGTACTAAGTTTAAGAAATAAACCTTATCTTTGTAATATCAAACGCAAATGTTGCGTACAAACCTATTACAAAGATGAATACTACGGATGAACTCCAAATTATAGCCAATATACGCGGCGAGGTCATGAGCCGGAAAGAATCGACGGGCGTGAACCTTTTCTTGGTGTGGGGCTATCCCACCGCCTTTTTCCTTTTGCTGGAATTTGCTGCACTCATGCTATTGCACCAGAATTGGTGCTCCTGGCTCTGGGTGGGCATCCCGCTGATTGGTGCACCGCTGATGATTCACTACCAACGGAAAGACTACGACCGCACGGGTCATCGTACACTCGAACAGAATACTGCCCTGCAGCTGTGGCTCTTCATCGGTGGTGCCAGTGCCTTCACGGGTTTCTTTACGGGGTGTGCCGGTGCCTTTGAAATATGTTACTGCACCTTCCAGGGCCTGCTCGTCGGCATGGGCTGTTTCCTTACGGGTGTCATCTCGCGCTTCCATCCCATGAAGGTCTGTGGCATCATCGGTAGCGCATTGTCCTTTGCCGCTCTCTTCCTACAGGGTGACCTCTGGCCTTGGCAGTTAATTGTCGCTGCCATCATCACCATTGTCACCCTCATTATTCCTGGTCACATGCTTAAACAATATGTCAAGAAATATGAGTACATTTAAATTTGCCGTTATCAATCCCCTGCTCCACAACGAGTTGCGACTGAAAATCATGGTTGCCCTCGACAGTCTCGAGAGTGCTAGTTTCATGTACCTCTGCCAGATTACCGACGCCACTCGCGGCAACCTGAGCATACAGATCAAGACGCTGCAGGAGGCTGGTTACCTGGAGGTTGACAAGAGCGGCTCCGGTCCTTCCTCCCGCAGCATCTGCCGTCTTACCCGCAAGGGCATTGAGGCTCTCCACGCCTACGAGCAGGGTCTCCGCCGCCTCTTCACCGAAGACGTACCGGCTGACAACGACGACCAGCAGCAAGCCGTTTAAGTTTACACCCTATTATATATATAACACTATCTTTGTGCAGGAAAGTTTAAAAGATAAACATTATTTAATAACAACCAACAATATTATTACGCTTATGAAAACAACGTTGAACAAAAAAACGTACGAGAAGCCTTTTACGCGGGTATTCTTGTTGCAGAGACAATCCCCCCTTGTATGTACAAGTGATGGAAATCTGGGAAATCCTGGTAATTATGAAGATGGAGGTGATCCGTTTAACCCCATCCCATAAGTATGTCTAACCTCTAAAAAGAATGACGATTATGAAAACATTAAAATCATATATATGGATGGCTGCTGCCACGATGATGGTTGCCACTTTCGGAGCTTGCTCCAGTGAGGATTTAACAACGAACGAGTCTCCTATGACCCCAGAAAAACAGGGTAAGGTAGTTACCCTGACTGCCACACTCGGACCCAAAGACGGTACAACAACTCGTGCATTGACTGACCCAGGTGATGGAACGCTGAATTCCGCTTGGGCTGTGAATGAGGAAATCTGGGTACAATATGATGACGAAGGCCATACGAGTCCTACTGCCAAAGCAAGGGTGACTTCTGTCAACGGTAGCGGAGAAGCTACGATTACGGTTGATTTGGTTGATCCAGTGTCCGGTCAAATTGACTTCAACTATCCTTATGATGCTGTTGTATTGAATAAAGATATCTACTACGACCAATTAGGTACGCTGGCAGATGTTTCAGCAAACTATGATATGTGTCATGGTTCAGGAACATTGACAGTTGTAGGCACTGAAGCTACACTTCCCACAGGAGTGGCGATGACCAGAGATGTATTCATCTGGAAATTCACATTCACTGACGGCGGCAGTGATATCACCAATAAGATTACAAGTCTGTCCATTGATGATGGAGGTGGATGCCCTTATACCATCAGTCCTTCTGGACAGAGCACAATATACGTAGCTATGTATGGCGGTATGGGGTCAAGGGAGTATACTATAACAGCAGCAACCAGTTCGGGCATCTACACAAAAACATCCGGCTCTGTGTCTCTTGATAACGGCAAACTTTATACCAGCAACGGACTGGCATTGACTGCAAAGGGCGAAGTGAATCTTGCGACAAAGACCGAAGACTACACAGCAAGTAATGGAGATGTGCTTACGGGAACTTTGGATGCAGCTTATAAACTCATCATCCCTATGGATGCGACGGTTATGCTGAAGAATGCCACTATTGCCTATGGCGGATATGACGCTACTGCTGTTGAATGTCAAGGCAATGCGACCATTGTTCTTGCTGATGGTACTACCAATGCAATCTCCGTTCCTGGGGCTCAGGATGGTGGCCCCGGCGATTCTGGTTCTCCTTATCCTGGCATACGTGTAGGCGGAAGTGGCACCAAGCTCACATTTAAAGGAAATACAGGAACCTTGGAAGTAATCGGTGGCTATATCGCTGCTGGTATTGGCTGTCTCAATGTAGGAGGAGCAAATGGGATGGGCGAATCATATAGTTCATGGGACGGACAATGCGGTGTTATACAGATTGATGGCGGAGTCATCAGTGCTTATAGTGGTAACAAAACATCATTGGGCGATGGTGCTGAAACCGGTATCGGAAGTGTTTGTGGAGGTCCCTCTGACCTTTGTGAGGGCATCATCATTAATGGCGGTACAATAAATGCCAAGGGTGGCGCTGCTGGTATCGGGAGCTCCGGGGGCGCAAACTGCTCTTTTATTACTATTAACGGAGGAAACATAACAACCTATGGTGGTGGTGATGGAGCCAGCCCTGGCATTGGTGCTGGTACATACGGCAATTGTGGAACCATCACTATCACTGGTGGAACCATCAATTCTTACGGTGGCGTCAGCTCTGCCGGTATTGGTTCTGGACAAGGTGGACATTGCGGCAATATTGCAATAAGCGGTGGTACAATCAAGGCTGTTGGCGATGAGCCAGGTATTGGTTCTGGTGCTGGTGGTAGTTGCGGTAATATTACCATCACTGGAGGTGATATTACAGCAGTAAGTAGTGAAGGATGGAATGATTCCTTTATTGCAGCACACAACGGAACAGGTCCTGGTATTGGTGCCGGTATGGGTAGTACTTGCGGAGCCATAAGCATTTCTGGAGGTACAATAGTTGCTAACGGAGGTTCTGCCTGTGCTGGTATTGGTTCTGCTGGTGGAGGTTCTTCTAGTTATACGAGTCTTACCATCTCTACAGGTATCACAAGTGTGACAGCTACAAGGGGACTATATGGCACAGCAAACGAACCCATTGGTCACGCTGATGGTGATACCACATCTCCCAATCCTGTATTCTCTGGTGTAACCAAGCAAGGTGCCAGCACAGACGACACTTGGATTTACCAATAATATCTCGCGCCTCGCAGGGGGATTTGTACCTCCTGTGAGGCGCGTGTTCTTTGACTTGCTGACACACAAACGGGAGTAAGAAGGTTCATAGGTGCCGATAAAAGGCTCCTTAGTGCCATGCTAAAGGGTTGACAGGTACGCGTTAAAGTTAAAACTGCGTCATTGTTTGTTAAAACAAAGGCATTGTTTGATAAAACTGCGTCATTGTTTAATAAAACTGCGTCAATGTTTACTACTTTTCGTTTGATGTGTTACTGCTGTAGAAACAAACAACTTATTACAATAACTAACAATATTATTACGCTTATGATAACAAAACTAACTAAACTGATGTTCGCACTGTTCGCAGTAATGGTGGGAACGAGTGTAAATGCACAGACCAGTGGCTCGTGCGGCGACAACGCCACATGGTCGTATGATGAAGGTGTCCTGACCATTAGTGGTACAGGAGCAATGGATGACTATTCTGTCGAGAGTATCATTACCCCTTGGAAGGATTATACGACCAACATTACCAAAGTCGTTATTGGCGACGGCATCACCCATGTGGGCAACTTCGCCTTTAACCTCTGCACAGGCCTGACAAGCGTCACCATCGGCAAGGGGGTCGAGACAATCGGTAATGGCGCCTTCGACAATTGTACCAACGAAGGATTCACCAAGCTATACATTCCCGACAATGTGAAGTCAATCGGTATCTTCGCTTGCTCGAACAATCATTTGAAGTACCTCTGTCTGGGTAGCGGACTGAAGTCGATTGGCAACTTTGCCTTTGACAATTGTCAGGACCTGCAATATATAGGATGCTATGCACTTACGCCCCCGACTGTGGGAACAAATGCCTTTGCGGGTGTAACCCCGACAGCCATCTACGTCGATAATTACTGTAAGAGCAATTTCCAGTCTGCTGACGGCTGGAGCGCCTTTTCCGAAATTATCCAAACACCTTATGGCTATTGCGGTGCTGGCGACGGTGACGATCCCACTGATGCCGTCAGCTGGGGATACAGTTTGATGGATCGCACATTGAGTTTCTCTGGTTCTGGAGCCATCAAGGACTTTAGTACCATGGGAGGCCCCAATGCCTATCCTTGGAACAACCCGGCTTTCAACCCGAAGGGCGGTGAATACGACATGTATTGGACGGGCATTGAGAAGATTCAGATGAACAAAAACATCACAACTATCCCCGATTGGGCTTTTGCTATGCAGATAAACTGCGGTTCCATCAGTTTGCCAAGTAAATTGACTTCTATTGGTGCCAGTGCGTTAGAGGAATGTGCCTTTACAAGCATTGACCTGCCGGAGGGACTGGAGACCATCGACATGTATGCTTTCTACGGTTCGAAGTTAACCTCAGTACTATTCCCCAGCACATTGACCTCAATTGGGGATGATGCGTTCTTGGACAATGACGACCTGGCTATCATCACAAGCGCACGTGTGACTCCTCCGGCTTGTGCTGATGGTGCCTTTGGCGACGGCAGCACTATCACTGCCATCTTCGTACCCGAAGGCTGTACGGCAACTTACAAGGCTGCTGACGGGTGGTCGGGGTATGCGGAGAAGATAAAGGATGTGCCAACCACGACGTTCACCTACACCGCTACGGAGAAGATTGCGAAGTTTGATGATAATCTCAGCAAATTCCAAGGGGCAATAAGCGTGAAGTCGCATGAGTTCGATGGAACGAATGGTACAGTAGTCTATGAAGGCTATGTAACAGGATTAGGTGAACTGGCACTAAGCTATGCAAAAATGACCAGCATCACCATCCCTGCAAGTGTCACTTCTATTGGCAGTGGAGCCTTCCAAAGCAGTAAGTTGACCTCCGTCACATTAGCTGGCACAACGGCACTGAAGACTATCGGTACACGGGCCTTTAGTTCCTGCTCGGCACTGACCGCCTTCACCGTTCCTGCCACTGTGACGAACATCGGCGCGAGTGCCTTCTCAGGCTGCTCGGAACTGGCAACGTTTACTTTTGAAGGAACACCGACCATTACCAGTATAGGCAATGCAGCCTTCCAAGACTGTACGAAGCTGACGGCCTTCACTATCCCTGAGAGTGTGACTACCCTCGGAACCACAGTGTTCTGGTACACAGGACTCACGTCACTCAATATCCCGGCAGGTGTGACCAGCATCGGTCAGGCACTCTTCTGCGCATCTCCAGTGACCTCGCTGACCGTGGATGCAGGAAACACCAAATACGAGGACCGTGGCTGCAACGGTATCTTCGAGAAGGGTAAGAATAAGCTCATTGCTGGTGGTGCAACCACCACTATTCCTGACGGAATCACCACTATCGGAGAAGAAGCCTTCTGGGGTGAGGAAGGTGTGTTCTCGCTCTTCTTGCCTGAGAGCGTCACTACCATAGAGGAACGTGCCTTCCACATGGCAAGAGGTCTGAAGAAGCTCACAATTCCATCAGGCGTTACCTATATCGACGAGGAGTGTTTCTTCTTCTGTGAAGGTATGGAGGATGTCTATTGCTATGTTGACGCAGCTGATATAACTTGGGACGGCGGAATGAAGGAGCCGTCATTCAACTTTATGACTCCCAAGGCCACTCAGTTCCATGTCACTGACGCTGACGCTTGGAGTACAAAGTTTGCAGATGCTAACGTGACCTTCGTAGGCGACCTGGTAGCAACCCGTCCGGCAACGCATGCGGTAGAGAAAGGTGGCGTGACATCCAACTGGTCTACCTATTATAATAGTACGCAGGATGTGGTGGCCGATGCCAATACGGAGGTGTATCAGGTATCGCTCACAGGTACGACACTGACACTGACAAAGGTAGACGACCGCATCATCAATGCAGGACAGGGCGTCGTGCTGAAATCGACGGATGCCAATATCGTGCTGCTGACGTCAGACACGCAGAGTGCTACGAGCTATGCCACTAACAGCCTGACGGGTACGGATACACAGATCACCAACCCAGGCAATGCCTACGCCTTAGGCTATGCCAATAGCATTCTGGGATTCTACAAGCTCAGTGCCGGCGGAACCATCAAGGCTCATAAGGCTTACCTGACGTATAGTGGCAGTGGTGCACCAGAATTCTTCGATTTGGATGGCAATGTGACGGGTATAACGAACACGAATCTTTCGAATCAGACGAATACGAATGGTGCTGTATATACGCTCGACGGCCGTCGTGTCAGCAAACCCACAAAGGGTCTGTATATTGTGAACGGTAAAAAGGTCGTGATTAAGTGAGAGAAGAATCAAGCCTGCTCGAATTCTTCCAAACGTGAACGAACTCGAGCGAAGCTCAAGGTAATTATCAAATAAAATGGAGGAACGCTATATGAAAAGAAAAGAATATATCATTCCCACAGTGGATATCATAGAGTTGAAGCGACAGACGCCTCTGCTGGCAGGAAGTGTTCTGGATTCTGAGAATCTCAACGAAACAGAGATAAACGACGCTTGGTCGCCAGAGATGGAACTTACCGGCTTTTGACTTCTAAGATCTGAACTGAATTGAAGCGCGAATTGAGGAGGGTGTGTCTAATAGGCACATCCTCCTATTATTAGGGTAGAGGGTTATGAACATTATAGAAGGTGATCAGTTTCGTCACCTTACGGGCTGAACGCCGATCTGCTCCCTGCTGTCGGCTTGACACTTCCCTGCTGTCGGCCATACAGCAGGGAGCAGAGCGACGGTTAGCAGGGAAGGTGTTGGTGTTTGCCCGCTTCCCAACGATTGACGGTTTACTTCCCAAGGACGCGCGGTTTACTTACTGCTCGTTGGTGGTTTGCTTACTGCTCGTTGGCAGTTTGCTTACTGGAAACTATGACTCCACCCA
>CADCDY010000112.1 GCA_902800245.1 uncultured Prevotellaceae bacterium | reverse complement strand
AAATATTTTTGTTTTTATTTCTTATTTAGCTAATTTTTATTATCTTTGCACCATGATTACTTATCCTACATCGGGCGAGAGCCGTCGCCCCGGCAGAATAGAAGTGGTTTGCGGCTCCATGTTCTCAGGAAAAACGGAAGAACTCATCCGTCGTCTACGTCGTGCACAATTTGCTAAACAGAAGGTGGAAATCTTCAAACCAGCCATCGACACGCGCTACAGCGACGAAGAGGTGGTGAGTCACGACCACAATGCCATACCATCTACCCCACTCGACTCATCAGCAAGCATCCTGTTGTTGTCGTCCGACATTGATGTGGTTGGCATCGACGAAGCTCAGTTCTTCGACGACGGGCTCGTTGACGTCTGTAACCAATTAGCCAATCGTGGTATACGCGTTATCATCGCAGGTCTCGATATGGACTTCCGAGGTATTCCTTTTGGTCCCATGCCCGCCTTGTGCGCCATTGCCGACGACGTCACGAAGGTTCATGCCATCTGCGTCAAGTGTGGTTCACTAGCTTATGTCAGTCACCGAACCGTCGCAAATGACAAGCGTGTACTCTTAGGTGAAACACAAGAATATGAACCGCTTTGCCGCGAGTGTTACCAGCGTGCTTTAGAGGAAGATAGTGCCAAAGATAAAAAAACATCCCAATAAATTTGGCTGTTTCATCAAAAAGTTGTACCTTTGCACCCGCTTTCAAGCAAAAAGGTAGATCCGTTAGCTCAGTTGGTAGAGCACAACACTTTTAATGTTGGGGTCTTGGGTTCGAGCCCCAAACGGATCACAAGGAACGAAAAGCCACTGATTTTCAGTGGCTTTAAAAGTAAACATAAGATATATTTATGATGACAGCCAACGAGATCCGCGACTCTTTCAAGAAGTTTTTCGAGTCAAAACAACACGCTATCGTGCCCTCTGCACCGATGGTTATCAAGGACGACCCCACGCTGATGTTTACCAACGCGGGCATGAACCAGTGGAAAGATATAATATTAGGTACGCGCGACCCTGAACCGCGCCGCCGTGCAGATACTCAAAAGTGTCTGCGTGTCAGCGGTAAGCATAACGACCTGGAGGAAGTCGGTCACGACACCTATCACCATACTATGTTCGAGATGCTCGGCAACTGGAGCTTCGGCGACTACTTCAAAGAGGGCGCCATCGATATGGCATGGGAATATCTCGTTGATGTGCTGAAGCTGAATCCTGAAGACCTGTATGTTACTGTTTTCGAGGGTTCACCCGAAGAAAACATTCCTCGCGACGACGAAGCCGCCAAATACTGGGCCAAGCACGTGCCTGAGGATCACATCATCAATGGTAACAAGCACGATAACTTCTGGGAAATGGGCGACACGGGTCCCT
Source organism: uncultured Prevotellaceae bacterium (assembly GCA_902800245.1). Classification (GTDB taxonomy): domain Bacteria; phylum Bacteroidota; class Bacteroidia; order Bacteroidales; family Bacteroidaceae; genus Prevotella. The sequence continues at coordinate 11,811 of CADCDY010000112.1, read as the reverse complement.
GCGGTCCCTGCTCTGAGATTCACGTCGACTCTCGTACCCCGGAACAGAAAGCCGCATCAGGCAAAACCGGTCGTGAGCTCGTCAATCAGGACGATCCACAGGTCATCGAAATCTGGAACCTCGTATTCATGCAGTTCAACCGCAAGGCTGACGGCTCACTCGAAAAGCTGTCGATGAACGTCATCGATACCGGTATGGGCTTCGAGCGTTTGGTTCGCATGATGCAGGGCAAGCATTCTAACTACGATACCGATGTCTTCCAGCCCATTATCACTTCGAGGAGGAGACTCAGAATCCCATTAGCAAGGAACAGGACGACATCAACGTCGCTATGCGCGTCTGCGCCGACCACCTGCGTGCCGTATCGTTCTCCATTGCTGACGGTCAATTGCCAAGCAATGCCAAGGCCGGTTACGTCATTCGTCGTATCTTGCGTCGTGCCGTACGCTATGCCTACACCTTCCTCGAACAAAAGGACGGTTTCATCTATAAACTCGTCCCCACCCTCGTTCATGAGATGGGCGATGCCTTCCCTGAACTGAAGGCTCAACAGCAGTTGATTACCAAGGTTATCAAAGAGGAGGAAGACAGCTTCCTGCGCACCCTCGACAAAGGAATCGCTTTGCTTGACAAAGCAATGACTGAAATAAAAGCCAACAGCCAACAGCCAACAGCCAATGGCCTTGTCTTAGATGGTGTTCAGGCTTTCCGTCTGTTCGATACCTACGGTTTCCCCCTCGACCTCACGGAACTCATCTGTCGTGAGAACGGCTTCACCGTCGATGAGGAGCAGTTCAACGTCGAGATGCAGAAGCAGAAGGAACGTGCCCGCAATGCCGCTGCTGTCGAGAACAGCGACTGGGTCACTGTGGCTGGCGATTCTGTCGCCAGCGAGCAGCAGTTCGTAGGCTACGACTATACCGAATACAATTGTCATATCCTGCGCTATCGCAAGGTCACCCAGAAGAAGAACGAGTTCTATGAGCTCGTGCTTGACGCCACACCATTCTATGGTGAGATGGGTGGACAGGTAGGTGATTGCGGTGTGCTCGTCAACGAAAACGAGACCATCGACATTATTGATACCAAGCGCGAAAACAACCAGAGCGTACATATCGTCAAGCAATTGCCAAAGGATCCCGCTGCCGAGTTTATGGCATGTGTCGATACCGACAAGCGCAACGCCTCGGCTGCCAATCATACTGCAACCCACCTGCTGGACTATGCCTTGAAGCAGATTCTCGGCGACCACGTAGAGCAGAAGGGTTCGTTTGTAAGCCCCGACACCCTGCGCTTCGACTTCTCCCACTTCGAGAAGGTCACCGACGAACAACTCCGTGAGGTAGAGCGTATGGTGAACGATATGATCCGTCAGGACATCCATATCGACGAGCACCGCGACGTGCCCTTCGACGAGGCTAAGAAGCTCGGTGCCATCGCCCTCTTCGGCGAGAAATACGGCGACAAAGTCCGTGTGGTTCGTTTCGGACCCTCTTGCGAGTTCTGCGGTGGTATCCATGCCACCTCAACAGGTCGCATCGGTTTCTTCAAGATTCTCTCTGAGAGCAGTGTTGCCGCCGGTATCCGTCGTATCGAGGCTACTACCGGTAAGGATTGCGAAGAGCGTCTCTATCAGATGGAGGATATCCTCAAGAATATCAAGTCATTCTTCAACAATGCGAAGGACCTGCAGGGTGTTATTCAGAAGTATATCGATGAACACGACGCCATGAAGAAGGAGATTGAAGGTTTCCAGGCACAGGCCGTTGAGCGTGCCGCCCAGCGTCTCGTCGAGAAGGCCCGCACCATTAATGGCGTTACCGTCATCACATCCGTAGCGCCTATGGCTCCCGCTGCTGCCAAGGACCTCGCATTCAAGATTCGTGCCGCTGTCAATGGCTCACTGCTCTGCGTCATCGGTTCTCACGACAATAACAAGCCCCAGCTCTCTATCATGATGAGCGACGACATGGTTTCAGACCACGGTCTCAACGCAGGCCAGATGGTTCGTGAAGCCGCCAAACTCATCCAGGGCGGTGGTGGTGGTCAACCCCACTTCGCTCAGGCTGGTGGTAAGAATGTCGACGGACTCAGTGCTGCAGTCGATAAGGTCATCGAACTTGCAAACCTCTGATTATTCCAGTTCTTCTTTCTTAGAACTGATTTGCGTTAGTTTGCCGTTCTTCCACTTGTAGGTCTCGAAATAGAGTGTGTTGACGTCGCGGATAACGCAGTCTATGGTTTTCTTCTGCTCGTCGAAGTTGGGGTCTGTAATGCTCTCAAATGCTTCGACGTAGTAGTATTGGCGTGTCGCAGGGTTCCACACGAAAACCTTGTACATATCCTGTGTACGGACGGTCATACCGATAAATACCATGATGTCGGGAATGCCGTCGAAGTTGACGTCCTCCTCCCTGATCCATTGCAGTTCATTGGCACGATCGGCCTCGTAGGCAATACACAACGGTTCCTCGAAACTCAACGGACTCTTCTGACCGTTGACAAAGAAATCGACATGGATATCGCTGAGCCAACCGTTCTCATCCTTGTCGAAACGCTTCTCTATGCGCCATGCGTCACGATTCGGAGCATGGAGCACCGAGGGAAGTTCCTTGACCCACGAAGGCTTGTCGAACACGGCCTCCATCTGCGTCATCGGCAGCGACTTACCCGTCGTAGGATTCGTCCACGAACCCTTATAGAAATGGTAGTCGCCCTCCACCTCGTAATACATCAGCGTAAAGCGTCCGGTAATGGCGCCATCTGGCTGATATTCAGTAAATTTGATGGCATAGAGGTTGTCGCTATTCGGTGCCTTCGGGTCCGCTTTCGTTTCCTCTCCGACAATGAGAATCGGTGCCGGATTCTTCGCATTCGGGTAGTAGATGTACCCCGCATTCACCCATTCTCCGTCGTTCAGCCCAGTATACCACACGATTTCTATGGGAATCTTGTTGTTCAATTTCCCTTTGAATCCATACTTTTCGTTATAAGCCTGTGCTGCTGCACCAGTGGCGCACATCAGCAGCAAAAATGTCAATAATTTCTTCATCATGACTATCACAAGTTTACGGTTTCCGGCTGCGAAGGTACAAAAATTTTATTTTGCATATTGCACGATTTTTCGTACCTTCGCAGGCGTTATGCAGGTGATTTACGAAGATAACCACATCATCATCGTCGCCAAGGAGAGCGGTGAAATCGTGCAAGGCGACAAGACCGGCGACACACCGCTGTCGGAAACGGTGAAGGCATACATCAAGGAAAAGTACCAGAAACCCGGTGCTGTCTTTCTCGGTGTCGTTCACCGTCTGGATCGTCCTGTGGCAGGATTGGTGATGTTTGCACGGACGTCGAAGGCCCTGGCGCGTCTGAACACGATGTTTCGCGACGGCGAGGTGCACAAGACCTATTGGGCGCTGGTGGCGATGATGGAAGATGGAAGAAGGAAGACGGAAGATGGCAGATGTCAGATGGCAGACGACGGGGAATGGCACACCCTGGAGCACTGGCTGGTGCGCAACGAGAAGCAAAACAAGTCGTACGCCTACGACCACGAAGTTCCCGGTTCGAAGTACACGCTCTTGGAAGTGAACCTGCTGACGGGTCGTCACCACCAGATACGCTGTCAGTTGGCAGCGATGGGCTGTCCCATCAAGGGCGACCTGAAATACGGTGCGAAGCGCAGCAATCCCGACGGCAGCATCTCGTTGCTGTCACGCCGGATGGAGTTCATCCACCCCGTGTCGAAGGAACATATCGTCGTCGAGGCGCCGCTCACAGGAATCTGGGAGAGAGTTGAGAGTTGAGAGATTAGAGTTGAGAGATTAGAGATAATAGTTGAGGTGAAGAAAGCGTTGTGGTGGATATTGGGCATTTTGCTGAGCCCGTTAGTACTGTTTGTGGTGCTGACGGTGTTGCTTTATCTGCCACCCGTCCAAAACGGGGCCGTCGACAAAGTGGCCGAAATCGCCTCCGAGAAGACCGGCATGCAAATCACTGTGGGCCACGTAAACCTCTCATTCCCACTGGATTTAGCCATCGACGACTTCATGATGATTCACGAGGGCGACACCATTGCCAACGTCGAACATATGGTGGCCGATGTCGAGCTGTGGCCATTGCTGGAGAAACGCGTCGTCATCAACGAACTGGAGGTCACCAACACCCAGTTGAACACCAACGGCTTCGTGGAAGCAGTGGTCGTCAAGGGCCGTTTCAACCGCCTCGCACTCACCAGCAAGGGCATCGACCTCGACAAACAGACGGTGGAGGTCAACGGTGCACTACTCGATGATGCCCACTTGGATATCCAGCTTCGCGACTCGGTGCCTGAGGACACGACGACCACCCCCACCCTCTGGATCATTCATGCTGACAGTCTGACCATCAGTCGCAGCGATCTGTCGTTGCACCTCGCAGACGACAGCACGCATATCTACACCCGCATGGGCGACCTGAAAGTCCGCGAAGTACTTGCCGACCTTGGCAAGCCCGCCTACAGCGTCGGCAGCATCGACTGGAACGACGGTGCCCTGCGCTACAACGACATCGACATGCCACAGTTGAGCCTCCACACGGGTCCACTCCGCATGGAGAACGACAGCGTCAAAGTGCCCCACCTGCAGCTGAAAACTGCCGACAGCGACCTCATCGTCGGCCTCGACATGCCCCTGTCGCTCACGGACTCGCTGAATCCCGGCAACATGCAACTCACGATGGATGCCCAGTTGGCGCGCAACGACCTGATGCCCTTCCTCTCGTCGCTCCCCCGCCCCATGCAGGAGCGGTGGCCGCAATACCCCCTGAGCGTGAAAGGACGTGTAAAGGGCAATATGGAGTGCATGGAATTCACCGACCTCGACCTGTCGCTGCCCACCGCACTGGCTGCCAAAGCCACCGGTTTCGTGGCAAACCTCAACGACATGAAACGCCTCCGCGCCGACGTCGACTTCGAGGCCCGGACCCAGGACCTCAGCTTCGTGACGGCCGCCCTGCCTCGCGACATACAGCGCAACTACCGCATCCCCAACGGCATGAGTGCCAACGGCCACCTCAAAGCCGACGGTGCCGACTATGACGCCGACGTCACCCTCCACGAGGGCGGCGGTACGGTGAAGGCCAAGGGCCGCATAAACACCGCCGTGATGCGCTACGACGTCACCGCCCACATCGACCGTCTGAACCTCCACCACTTCATGCCGCGCGACTCGTTCTACACCATCACCGCCGACATCACGGCCAAAGGCGTGGGCACCGACGTCTTCTCGCCCCGCACCACACTCCATGCCGACGCCACGATACGCCATCTGGGCTACGGCCACTGGAACCTCGACAACGTGACGGCACAGGCCGACATCAAGAACGGACAGGCCCATGCCGACATCCATAGCGACAACAAGCTCATGAACGGTCTCGTAACTGTCGATGCACTGATGAAGAAACGCCAGATTGACGGTACGGTGACGACCGACCTCAACCGCCTGGACCTCTACGCCATGGGACTGACACCCCATCCGCTGAGCATCGGACTCTGCGGCCATGTCGACGTGAATTCCGACATGAAGCTGACACATAGCGTCAGTGGACTCATCAACGACCTGACCCTCCGCGACTCCAGCAAGACCTATCGTCCCGGCGACATCGGACTGCTCGTCAAGACACGTCCCGACACCACCTATCTCCGTGCTCAGAGCGGCGACTTCATCGTCAAGGCCGACGCCAGCGGCGACTACGAACACCTCCTGCGACGCCTCACGGTGCTCAGCGATTCCGTCGCTGAGCAATTCAACCAGCGCATCATCGACCAGCCCGCCATCCGACGGCTGCTTCCCGTCATGAAGCTCCACGTCGAGAGCAAGCAGGACAATCCCGTCGTCACCTTCCTGAACAGCAGTCAGAACATCGACTTCCAGCAGTTGCTGTTCGACATCAATACGTCGCCCGAGACCGGCATCAACGGCAAGGGCTTCGTCCACGCGCTGACGGTCGACGACATGCGCCTCGACACCATCAATTTCAGTCTCGTACAGCGCAAGAGCCACCTGTCGTTCCAAGGACAGGTGCGCAACAACAAGAAGAACCCGCAGTTTGTCTTCAACACCCTCATCGACGGACTGTTCCAGGAGCGCGGTGCCACCTTCGGCGTGCGCTACTACGACATCAACGACCGTCTGGGCATCCGTCTGGGTGCCAAGGCCGAGATGGTCGATTCCGGCATCACCCTGCACCTGCTGCCCGAACGTCCTACCATCGGCTACAAGGAGTTCAACCTCAACCCCGACAACTTCATCCTGCTGGCGCGCGGTCATAAGGTGCGCACGAAGATAGACCTCATTGCCGACGACGGCACGGGCGTAAAAATCTATTCCGAGGACAGCGACCCCACGGCCCTGCAGGACATCACCGTCAGCCTCAACAAGCTGAATCTGGGCGAGGTCACCAGCGTCCTGCCCTACTATCTGCCCCAGATGACCGGCATCCTCAACGGCGACTTCCACGTCATCCAGAATGCCGACGGCCAACTGTCGATGGTCAGCGACATGGCCGTGCGCAACATGACCTACGAGCGCAGCCCCATCGGCAACATCAGCACCGAGTTGATGTATCTGCAGAAGGAAGACGACGCCCACGCCATCGAGGCACGACTGATGAAGGACGACAACGAGATAGGACTGCTCACGGGAACCTATTATAACAAGGACAACAAGCGCATCGACGCACGCCTGATCTTGGAGCGCCTGCCGCTGTCGATGGTCAACGGTTTCATCCCCGACCAGCTCTTCGGATTCCATGGCTACGGTGAAGGCGAACTGGCCGTCAAGGGCACGCTCGACGCCCCGAAGGTCGATGGCGAAATCTATCTCGACTCCTCCTACCTCGAGAGCATCCCCTATGGTGTCCGCCTGCGTTTCGACAACGACCCCGTGCGCATCGTCAATTCGAAGTTACTGTTGGAAAACTTCACCGTCTATGCCTACAACAACAACCCGCTCAACATCCAGGGCGACATCGATTTCAGCAACCCCGAACGCATGCTGGTGAACCTCCGCATGCAGGCCCGCGACTTCCAGATTATCGGTGCCGAAGAGAACCCCAAGAGCATCGCCTACGGCAAAGTTTTCGTCAACATGTTTGCCCGCATGAGCGGTCCCGTGGACAACCTCACCATGCGCGGCCGACTCGACGTGCTCGGCTCGACGGACATGAGTTACGTGCTGCGTGACACCCCGCTGTCGACGGACAATCACCTGAACGATTTGGTGAAATTCACCGACTTCAGCGACACCACACAAGTCATTGTGACGCGTCCACAAATCGGTGGTTTCCAGATGGATATGACGATTGATGTATCTAAAGGTGCACACGTCATGGCCTACCTCAACACCGACCTCTCGAACTACATCGACCTCATGGGCGGCGGCACGCTGCGCATGCAATATTCCCCAGCCGACAACCTCGTCCTCCGCGGTCGTTACACGCTGTCGAACGGTGAGATGAAATACTCACTGCCCGTCATCCCGCTGAAGACATTCACCATCCAGGACGGCTCCTACATCGAGTTCACCGGCGACCCCATGAACCCCACGCTCAACATCACCGCCACCGAGCGCACCAAGGCCACCGTTTCCAGCACCAGCGGCGTGGGACGCAGCGTAGATTTCGACTGCGGCGTGAAGATCACCCAGACGCTTAACAACATGGGTGTGGAGTTCACCCTCGACGCACCCGAGGACATGATGATCCACAGCGAGCTGCAGGCCATGGGTCGCGAACAGCGCGGCAAGCTCGCCGTCACCATGCTCACCACGGGCATGTATCTGGCCGACGGCAACACCAGTGCCTTCTCCATGAACTCCGCCCTGAGTTCGTTCCTCAACAGCGAGATCAACAGCATCACCGGCAATGCCCTGCGCACGCTGGACCTCTCGATGGGCATGGACAACACCACCGACGCGGCGGGCAATTCGCACACCGACTATTCCTTCAAGTTCGCCAAGCGCTTCATGAACAACCGCCTGAAGATTGTCGTCGGCGGCAAGGTGTCCACCGGTGCCGAACTGCAGGAGCGCAACTCGTCGTTCTTCGACAATGTGCAGCTCGAATACCGCCTCGACCAGACCGCCAACAAGTTCATCACGCTGTTCTACGAAAACAACAGCTACGACTGGCTCGACGGCTACACCCAGAAATACGGCGGCGGCTTCACGTGGCGCCGCTCGCTGAACAGTTTCTGGGACATCTTCCGTTTCAAGGATCCCCAGACGCCCGTCCCCATGCGTCCGCGAGAGACCGGTTCCCCCGCCCTCGCCCCGCGCGACAGCGTCACTACCGACACCCTAAAGACTCAACGCCCATGACACGAAACAGTCTCACATCATACATCCTCCTGCTGACGGCTGCCGTCCTCCTCGTCGCCTGTTCCATGACGAAGAACATCCCCGAGGGCGACCAGCTCTTTACTGGGCTGAAGAAGATCACCTACGACGACTACGTGCTCACCGACTCCGCAGGTGTCACGGCAGAGGTAGCGACGAAGAACTTCACCCAGACACAGGAGGAGGTAGAGGCCGCACTGGCCACCGCACCCAACGGCGCCATCTTCGGCAGCAGCTACTACCGCATGCCATTCTCCATGGGACTGTCCATCTGGAACCACTACCACAACCGCGACACCAAGTTCGCAAAATGGATGACCAAGGCCTTCGGCAAGCAGCCCGTACTCATGTCGTGGGTCAATCCCGAACTGCGCGCACAGGTTGCCGAGGGCGTGCTCCACAACCACGGCTACTTCAACGGATACGTCGGCTACGACGTCATCCAGCAGAAGAATCCCAAGACCGCTAAGATAGCCTACGACGTGCACCCCGGACGGCTCTACACCATCGACAGCATAGGCTATTTCGGATTCCCCGCCGAGGCCGACAGCCTCATTCATGCTACATCCGCCGAGGCCCTGATCCATAAGGGCGACCCCTTTGTCGTCAGCCGCCTCGATGCCGAGCGTCAGCGCATCGGCAGCCTCCTGCGCAACAACGGCTACTACTACTACCAGCCCAGCTATGCCTCCTATCTTGCCGACACGTTCGTCGTCGACGGTCGCGCCCAGCTACAGCTGCGCATGGCCAACGACGTCCCCGTCGAGGCCACCCACAAGTGGTACATCGGCCGCGTCACCATCAATATGAAGAAGACCTTCATGGAACAAGCCACCGACTCCGTTGTCGGCCGCTATTTCACCGTGCGCTATTCCGGCAAGAAGCCCCCCATCCGCACCCGTGTGCTCATGGCCGACATGAAGCTGCGCCCCCGCCAGCTCTACAGCTACGACAACTACCAGCAGTCCGTCGCCAAGATCAACGCCATGGGACTCTTCTCCATGACCGACTTCACTTTCACGCCCCGCGACACGTCTCTCACCTCTCACCTCTCACCTCTCACCCCTCGCGCTGACACCCTTGACCTCACGCTTAACTGCGTCTTCGACAAACCCTGGGACTTCTACATCGAGACCAACTTCAACGCCCGCACCATCGGACGCATGGGTCCCGAGCTGCGCATGGGTGTCACACGCCGTAATGCCTTCCGCGGAGGCGAGAAAATCGACGTCAACCTCCACGGCTCCTACGAGTGGGCCACACACGGAGGGTCACAGATGAACAACTACGAATACGGTGCCGACGCCTCCATCGAGTTCCCACGCATCATCGCACCGTTTTTCGGAGGCAACCGCGTGCGACGCGACAAGAACGGCCGTATCATCCGCCGCCGGCGCTTCTACTCCACCCCCTCCACCATCGCCAAGGCCTCTACCGACATCATCTACCGCCCCAGCTACTACAAGATGCACGTCGTGTCCGGCGAATGGACCTACCGTTGGCAGACCTCCGCACAGAGCCGCCACGAGTTCTCGCCGCTCACCGTGAAGTATCAGTTCATGAACAGCCATACCGACGCCTTCGACTCGCTGGTCCGCATCAACCCCTATCTCGCCACCACCATGCAGGACCACTTCATCCCCGAGATGCGCTACACCTACACCTACACCTCGCCCGTCGGCCTGCTTAACCCCATCCGCTGGGAGACCACCCTCAGCGAGTCCGGCAATGTCGTCTCGCTATGCTATCTCCTCGCAGGCCGTGACTGGAACGAGAAGGACAAGAAACTCTTCAAGAACCCCTACTCGCAGTTCATCAAGATTGAGACCGACTTCACCAAGACGTGGACCCTCGACAAAGCCTCCACACTCGTCGGCCACGTCAATGCCGGCTACGCCTACCGCTATGGCAATAGCGACTGGCTGCCCTATAGCGAACTGTTCTATGTCGGCGGTGCCAACAGTCTCCGCGCATGGCCTGTGCGCGGCATCGGACCCGGTAATGTCGAGAGTTTCGGCGACAACGCCACCGACTACCTCATGCGCAACGGCTGCTACAAGTTCGTCAGCAACCTCGAATACCGCCGTCAGCTCTTCGGTAACCTCCACGGCGCCCTCTTCCTCGATGCCGGCAACGTATGGACATCGTCCAACGACTACGCCGACCAAACCGACGACACCCCCGGCACGTTCCGCCTGAAGAATTTCTTCCGCGAGCTCGCCGTCGGCACCGGCATCGGCATCCGCTACGACCTCGACTTCCTCATCATCCGTCTCGACTGGGGCATCGGCCTTCACCTGCCCTACGAAACCAGCCGTTCCGGCTACTTCAATGTCGACAGCTTCAGCCGCAACCAAACCCTCCACTTCGCCATCGGATATCCCTTCTAATGCGGAGTGTCCCCGTCAATCGGGGAAACGGCTTCCGCCAAAGGGGCTCTCTTAGGCAAAACGCCCTGAAATTGACGATTGACAAAATTGACAAATCTCTCAGAATGCCTTTATTTAGGGATATTCCCAGAGACGAGATATAAAAAAGCAAATCCACGCCATGCAAATATGACGTGGATTTTTGGTGAATTTTCACTTCAGTTTGATAATATCACTCCATCTGGTAGTCGGATTTTTGCTCTTGAAGTCATGTTTTATGGCATTGGCAAACACTTCTGCCTTGACCTTCGGTCGAGCCTGCTTACGTTCGGCAGAGTCCAAGCCTGCTTGGCTCTGCTCTCGCTCATACTCCTTTGATCAGTTTCATATCAGTCTCGTATTCAGTTCAACTTATCCTTATACTGCGCTGACATTCTCAGAAGTGCTTCGTCTCGCTTTTGTTTCATCTCATTTATCTTCATTTCATTCTCCTTTATTTTCATTTCAATATATTTGATCTTCATTTCATTCTCTTTAATCCTCAACTTGATTTGGTCACGCTCTTCCTTGATTTTCTGTACCTTCATATCCTTGCCCATAGTAGCTAGTAGCCTTGACTTCCTTTACGGTTTTTATGAAGTCGTCTTCGACATCAATTCTTTCCCCTAATTCTTGGACCGCAAGCAGAACAGTTGCCGAGAACTTCGTCAAAGCACACATTAATGTAGGGTAGTCTATAACGTCACCATCTTCTTCACTGTAAAGAGCCTTGAAGAGTCTATTCGTAATCTTGTCAGCCCTCTCTAAAATCTTCTTTCCCTCTATGTCTTTTTCACTCATATCAGTTTGCTATATTTCATTGTTTTTAAGTTTTGCTTGTGCAAAGTTACGAATAAACGAGCAAAATGCAAAAGAAAAACACTTTTTCTTTTCATTTTCGAGTGAAAGTAACTTCTTCGCTTGCGAAAAAGTTACGAATAAACGAGCAAAATGCTGGTAAAGGACGGTTATCAGATGCCTTTCGAGAATCCCTCACCGCTGCTGGCATCACCATCCCCTTCCCG
>CADCDY010000111.1 GCA_902800245.1 uncultured Prevotellaceae bacterium | reverse complement strand
TTGCCAACGCTCGTTTCAGCGACTTCTGCGTGATCAGCGTGGGTATGCACTGCCTCAGGTAGGCTTTGACAAAGAACTTCAATTTGTTGTTCTTGCCGCTGTGCAGCGTATAATTGATTTTGCGTCTGTCCATTATGCTGCAAAATTACGATTTTTCCAGCAAATTGGCAAAAAACAGGATAATTATTTGCTGAATAAGCATAAATTTTCTAACTTTGCAGACGTAAACGACCACAAGCGTAAAAGAAAACGTCAATGTATCGAATACTCTTCACCGTCTTCTATCTGTTCTCGCTATTACCCATGCGAGTGCATTACCTAATATCCGACATGCTCTACCTGCTGCTTTATTATATAGTTAGGTATCGTGTACGTGTGGTGAAGAGCAATCTCGCCTCGTCGTTTCCAGAGAAGAGTAGCGACGAACTTTTGGCTATCGAGCGCCGGTTTTATCGCTGGTTTTGTGACAATCTGGTAGAAAGTATCAAACTGATGACCATTAGCCGTGAGGAGATGAAGCGCCGGATGGTATTTACCAACATGGATGAGATCGATCGTGTGATTGAGGAAGGTCGCTCCATAGCGCTCTATCTGGGGCATTTCTGCAATTGGGAGTGGATATCGTCGGTGCCACTTTGGATTACTCCAAAGGCTCGCTGTGGACAGATTTATCATCCCATCGAAAACAAGGCCTTTGACCGTCTCTATCTTTATATCCGTCAGCGCATGGGTGCACTTTGCATCTCCATGCAGGACACGTTGCGTCGTATCGTAGAGTTTCGTAAGGCGGGTCAGCCTATCATTATTGGTTACATCAGTGACCAGAAACCCCTTTGGACCAATATACACCACTGGGTTGATTTCCTTCATCACGACACCCCTGTGCTCACTGGCACTGAGCGTATTGCCAAGAAATTCGGACATGCTGTCTATTATGTCGATGTACAGCGCATCCGCCGTGGATACTATCAGGCCACCTTTAAGTTGATGGCAGATAATCCTTCCCAGTTGCCCGATTATCAACTTACCGATATCTACTATCAGCATCTCGAAGCAAGTATTCGTCAGGTGCCGGAGTTCTGGCTATGGAGTCACAAACGCTGGTCGCGAACCCGTGAGGAGTTTAACCGACGCTTTGAGGTGGTTGATGGTAAGGTAATTGCGAAGTAGGCAGCAAGCGATTTTGCTTCATACGTTCCATGTATTGCTGGATGATGGCTTTCAGTTCACGCTCCATCTTCGTCTCGACATCTGTTTTCCCTTTTAGGTTGTTCTTCATCAGACAGTCATCGAGCCTGTAGACGGCTTTCGTTTGCTGTCCGTCGAACTGAAGCACGTAGCCGTATTTCACATATTGATAGATGTCGTTAAGATAATTTACAGCCCAGGTGTCTTCTGCTGGGGTGTTCAGCACATCGATGCCAAAAGCAAGATAGTTTTTTGAGTATCCAAGCATACCGAGAATGGTGGGTAGTATGTCGATTTGCTGGGCAATCTTATCTTCCGTCTTGCCTTCGGGCTGCGAAGGGTCGTATATAATAATAGGTGAACAGAATCCACCCAAGTCTGACTGGTATTCTGCGTGGTCGCTCATGTTGGTATGGTCGCTGGTCAATACAAATATGGTATTGTTAAACCAAGGCTGACGTGAGGCTGTTTCGAAGAACCTGCCAATAGCCATATCGGTATATCGGATGCATTTATGGATTTCAAGACCCTCTTCTGGAAATATTTTCTGGTATTGCTCTGGAACAACAAAAGGGTGATGGCTGCTGGCAGTGAAGACTGCAGTCATGAAGGGCTCATGCATCTTTGACATCTCGTTGGCATAGTACTGCAGGAACGGCTCGTCCCATATAGCCCAGGTGCCGTCGTAATCGTCAGTACCGTGAGCTGCCTCGTATTCCGTGCGTCCAAAGTATTTCTGAAAGCCTGTCTTTCTTGCAAAGGCCTCAAAGCCCATCGAGCCATTCTGCGCCCCGTGGAAGAAAGCCGTCTCATAGCCCTCTTTGGCCAAAAGTCCTGCAAGCCCTGTATAATCGTTCATCGAGGCAGGGGTCAGGATGAAGGGTTCCACAAACATCGGAATGCTGGAGAGAATGCTGGGCATACCGTCTATACTCTTACGGCCATTGCATAAACTGTATCTGAAGGTGGTGCTTTTGCTGATGAGTGAATCCACGTATGGGGTGTAGCCCTTGTATTTTCCACCTTCAAGGTCTTTGTTGAGTGCGCCGATGTATTCACGCCCAAAGCTTTCGACAATCAGGACGACGATGTTTTTTCTAGTAAAGCAAGAATCACTTGATAATCCAGGATCAATAGGATGGTGCACTGGGTTATAGATGGCCTCCATATCTGCCTCGTTCTTGAAATAGGCTGGTACTGTGAACACGTTCATGCCAATGGTTCGGATGAGGGAGAAAGGCGTGTTCAGCACCAATGCTGCATCGGTGGGTCGCTGGACGTATTGGTTGGCGTTGGAGATGGTGATAGGACGCACGGCAGTGGTAAAACCGCCTCGGATACCGGCAACGCTGATCGGCACAATGACAATCAGACTGGCCAGATTGAGGGCGTGGTGTTTCTTCGGCGTAGCGTAAAGCCGCCAGAGGAGCCACATAATGCCCACAAACAGCAGCACGAGATACCAATGATGAATGAACTCCGTTCCGATGATACTGCCCAGATTCCCTTCGTTGGAAAATTCGCTGAATACCGTCGTTGTTGTACGACGCATTGTATATTGAAAATAGACGGAATCAGCAAGATTGATAGCCAATGCGACACCATTAATAATAAGGTATAGCCATTTGCAACACTGTTGATAGCCGTTTTGTCTGAAAGGCAGCAGCATCAGCAGGATATACAGGGCATTGGTATAGATGATGGCTGAGGTATCGAAAAGTAGCCCGCCATGCCAGGCGTTGAAACTATAAGTAAGATAGTCTGTATTCTCCAAAAAGTATTCCAGTCGCGCTATCTGATAGACGACGTAGACAAGTAGCAGGTTCCATAACACTGCCAGCAGGGGAGAATATGTCTTACTCATGAGCTTTTTCATCGTTCTTTCAAATCTTTGGTAGCGGCCTGTAGGATGGCTTTGGCACGTTGCATCAGCATATCTTTATTCGCGCCATAGGAAGACACCTCCCTATCGCTGATGAAATCGTAATTGACAAAACTGGTAGAGTCTATCATGGTGTAGCCGTCGTCATAGGTATGGATGGCAAAGGGGTGTAAATACGTGGCACTCAGCACATCACGGCTGAAAGTGTAGTCGTCGTGGTTCAGACCCAGCTGCCCTAAAAGGGTCGCAGCCAAATCGGTCTGATTGCATATCAAGTCTATCTGTCTGGCCTCCTTGACGGCTCCTCCTACCCATATCATGGGGATATGGTTCAGCAACGGATTGGACTCGTTAAGACCATTGTGGACAATGCCGTGATCTGGCAGCATGACAACCAATGTGTGATCCCACAAATCAGTCTTTCGGAGTCCGTCTATGAAGTTACCTACACATTGGTCGACGTAATAGAATGCGTTAAGCACCTCATCGTCGAAATGCTGGATGGGAACATCCCAGGGCACATGACTGCTAAGCGTGGAATAGCCTATTAGGAAGGGCTGGCGCATCGTAGTCGTTAGCTGGCGGAGGGTCTCAAAGGTAATATCATCACGAACGCCCCATTTGGCTGTGTTTTGCTCTTCTACTGTATAGTTTTTCTTCCAAGTCAAGTTCTGGAAACCTCCGGCAACGAGATAACTGCGCATATTGGTGAAGTCGATGTCGCCTCCATAGATATAATGGGTTTCGTAACCTCGCTCCTGTTGCAACGTACGGGCTATATTCGGTACCGTGCTTGACTTAACGGGCATCTTCATCACCGACATCGTTGGGAAAGAGGGGTATCCGCTCCATGTACAGACGGTGCCGCGATCCGTACGCCATGAATTGGCGTAGCAGTTCGAAAAATAGATGCCCTCGTGAGCCAGACGATTCAGGTTGGGTGTAACATCTGTCCGTCCGCTGATTTCCGTAAACTGACCTCCACAACTCTCCAACAAGATAAGGATGATGTTGGGAGTCTGTGTCGTCAGCAGCGTATCGCAGTCTATGCTTTGGGTGTTATACAATTCGCTGACGATACGTTGGCTCTCCGAATCATCCATAAAGTGATAAGTCACATCATTGGTGGCAGCCTTCTCGAACGAGGCAAAGAAATTGAACACGGGGTTGACTGCTGAATGGTTTAGAAACTGGTTCTGAGAGAAATATACCTGTCCGACATTTGTCGTTGACTCGTCGAGTCCTCCGCGGATGCCTATGACAATCAGGGGAATCATCAGTATTCCGACGATTGTTCCGTAGATGGCGGACTTTCTGCTCACACTCTTCTCGCAGGCCGTCCGAAGTTTGCGGACTGCATCCAAATAGCCTATCAGGATGATGATGGTTGCTATGAGAAGGACGATGAAGCGCCAGATGATATAGCCTGTGGTCACGCTTGCCATAGCCTCAGTAGGCGTGTCGAGGTATTGCAGGCATGAGGCGTCGAGCTTGAATCCCCAGAAGGGGTAGAGACTGGTGTCAGCTACGAAGGCAAGTGCGAAGGCAAAGGATATTACCAGGAAATAGACGCGAAGCGTGTGGATAATCCATCTTCCTGATATCCAAAGACTTGCCATCATTACGAGAAATGGCAGGCTGAAGATATAAAGTGCTGTTGACAGGTCGAGAGTGATGCCGTGACTGATGACTTGCCATATATCGATACCTGATAATTCGTTTCCTTCGTGACAAAAGAACATAAATGCAAGCTTTGCAACGGTGAATACGACCACCGTCCAAAGATATGTTCTTATCAGAAATATTACTCTTTCCTTCATTGTTCTTCTTTTAAAATAAGGAGAACCTCGGACAAAGGCTCTCCTTATTTATTATACAGGAATGGATGTTATGCGTCGATGTTTGCGTAGGTGGCGTTCTTCTCGATGAACTGGCGACGAGGTTCTACATCGTCACCCATCAGCATTGAGAAGATCTCGTCAGCCTCAGCAGCATTCTCGATAGTTACCTGCTTCAGCAAGCGGTTCTCAGGATTCATGGTGGTCTCCCAAAGCTGCTCTGGGTTCATCTCACCAAGACCTTTGTAGCGCTGTGTATGTAGGGCCGTAGCGTTCTCGTCGCCAGCGACATACTTGTCGATGAAGGCCTGACGCTGCTGCTCAGTATAGCAGTACTCAGAGAACTTCTTGAAGGTACATTTATAAAGAGGTGGGGTAGCGATGTAGAGGTGACCCTCCTGAATGACCTTCGGCATGAAGCGATAGAATAGTGTCATGATGAGCGTGTCGATGTGAGAACCATCGACGTCGGCATCGGTCATGATGATAATCTTGTCGTAACGCAACTTGTCGATATTGGCCTCTTTCGAATCTTCGCCATCCACACCAAAGCGGACGCCAATCGACTGGATGATGTTCATCACAGACTCGGCCTCGAAGACACGGTGCCACTGGACTTTCTCGACGTTCAGAATCTTACCACGCAAGGGCAGGATAGCCTGGAAGTGACGGTCACGGCCCTGCTTGGCGGAACCACCGGCGGAGTCACCCTCGACGAGGAAAATCTCGCAAACCTTGGGGTCTTTCTCTGAGCAGTCAGCCAGTTTACCAGGCAGACCACCACCAGTCATCGGGTTCTTGCGCTGAACGCTCTCACGAGCCTTGCGGGCAGCGATACGTGCTGTAGCAGCCAGAATCACCTTCTCGCAGATGGTGTGTGCCTCTTTGGGGTTCTCCTCCAGGAAGTTGGTCATGGCCTCGCCTACGGCCTTCTGCACAGCTCCATTGACCTCGCTATTACCCAACTTGGTCTTAGTCTGACCCTCGAACTGAGGCTCAGCAACCTTTACAGAGATAATAGCAGTCAGGCCCTCGCGGAAGTCATCCTGAGCCACTTCAATCTTAGCCTTCTCAATCTGCTTGCGCAACTGGTCGTCCTCGTCGGCATACTTCTTCAGCGTACGAGCCAAAGCAATACGGAAACCAGTCAGGTGGGTACCACCCTCGATAGTGTTGATATTGTTCACGTATGAGTGAATGTTCTCGCTGTAGTCGCTATTGTAGAGCAGAGCCACTTCGATGGGCACACCGTCCTTTTCAGTCTTCAGGCAGATAGGCTCTCCGATGATAGAGGTGCGATGACGATCCACGTAACGCACGAACTCTTTCAGACCCTCCTTGGCATGGAATACCTCAGGCTGCTTCAGATTGCCTTCCTCATCAGGACGCAGATCGGTCAGCGTGATGGTGATACCTGCATTCAGATAAGCCAACTCGCGCATACGACGGGCAATAATGTCGTACTTATACTCCGTCGTAGTGAAAATCGTTGGATCTGGCCAGAACTGCTGACGTGTACCCGTCTGATCGGTATCGCCAACAATCTTCACGTCGTACAGGGGCTTACCCTTCTCGTACTCCTGCTGGTAGATATGTCCGTTGCGGAATACCTGCGACAGCATGTGCGTCGAGAGGGCGTTCACACAGCTCACACCCACACCGTGCAGGCCACCAGACACCTTGTAGGAACCCTTGTCGAACTTACCACCAGCGTGCAGCACGGTCATAACGACCTCGAGGGCCGACTTGTGCATCTTCTCGTGTTCATCGACAGGGATACCGCGTCCGTTGTCCTGTACAGTAATAGATCCGTCTTCATTGATGGTTACCTCGATGTGCGTGCAGTAGCCTGCCATTGCCTCGTCGATAGAGTTGTCGACGGTTTCGTTTACGAGGTGGTGGAGACCCTTTTCGCTGATGTCTCCGATATACATTGCTGGGCGCTTACGCACAGCTTCCAGTCCCTCGAGCACCTGAATATTGCTCGCGGAATAGTTTTGTTCTTGATTCAGTTGTTCTTCTGTCATTTTAATAATGTAGCCTTATTGATTATTTAGGTTGCAAAGGTACTAAATTTCTGGGACTTAAACGAAAGAAAAGTGTTTATTTTTTATAAAAAATAAAAGACCGCGCTTCTTTTTGCGAAGTGCGGCCTCTATGCTTGGGTTATTTTCCTTTATCCCAGCTTGCTGATGTGCAGAGCAAGACTTGACTTCAGGTTAGCGGCCTTGTTCTTGTGGATGATGTTGGTCTTAGCCAGCTTATCCAGCATTTTCTGTACTTTGGGGTACAGGGCGGCTGCCTCTTCCTTGTTGGTCATAGCGCGCAGCTTGCGAACAGCGTTACGCATAGTCTTGGCATAGTAGTGATTGTGCTCTGCCTTCTTCTTGTCCTGACGAATTCTCTTCAGGGATGATTTGTGATTTGCCATTTTAATTTTTGTTTTTTAATTGTTTAACTTAAAGCTTGTGGGTCTTGCGCCTCTTGTGGGCTGCCCTGGGCGGGTTTTTACACCCTCTGCCACCATTCCCCTCGCGAGTAGCACTTGGCTGTGCAGATGACAGATTTAATTTTTGTAGTCCCTAGGAGAGTCGAACTCCTCTTTAGAGAATGAAAATCTCTCGTCCTAACCGATAGACGAAGGGACCCCTCCGTACGCAAAAAATCACTTGATTGCGCAAAAGTGGGTGCAAAGGTACTGCTTTTTTCTCAAACTGACAAATTTTCTTAAGGAAAAATGCAATTAATTCGCTATTTTTGTGTAATTTCGCAGCATGTTAGTGAAAACGGAAGCCATTGTGCTCCATTCTTTGAAGTATGGAGAGACGCGTCTCATCGTCGATTTGTTTACGAGAGAGGCGGGTCGTTTGTCGTGTATCGTGCCACTTCCGAAGACACCCAGATCGCGACTGAAGAAGCAATACTTCCAACCCATGACGCTGCTCGAAGTGGAGATAGACCTGCGT
>CADCDY010000110.1 GCA_902800245.1 uncultured Prevotellaceae bacterium | reverse complement strand
GCTTCGTACACGAGGCATTGACCCGCAGAGATTCACCAGTGGCAATGAGGACATTCTCTATCCCAAGTGGACGAAGGCCCACTATAAGGGTGGTGAAGCAGAATACGGGCGGCTGCTGCGTGCTCGGCATATCAATGAAGATGCAGCCAACGCCTCGGCCTCATGGGGCATGTTCCAGATCATGGGTTTCAACCATGCGGCCTGTGGTGAGCCGTCTGTAGCGAGCTTTGTCAGCAGCATGTGCCAGTCAGAATGTCGGCAGTTGCTGCTCTGCGTGCGCTTCATCAGAGGAAACAGGCCTATGCTTGCCGCCTTGCAGAAAAAGGACTGGAAAGCGTTTGCCCGTCTCTATAACGGACCGGCATACGCACAGAACCGTTATGACGAGAAACTCAGCATGGCTTATTCTTCTTTTAACAAATAAGGTTAAACTGTGTTAAAATCGGGGGGGTAAAAATGATTATACAAGAAAAAGTATATATTATTTTGTACCTTTGCACTCTAATAAGACAGATTTATGGACAAACTACCCTATAGAGAATTCCTGGCCATGATGCAGGAGCGGACCCGCGAGGCGGATGTCCCCTACAGTGGCAGTTTCGAGTTGACACCGCTGTGCAACCTCGACTGCAAGATGTGCTATGTGCATCTGCAGGATCCGTCGGTGAAGCATCGGATGCTTTCGGGCGAGCAGTGGATATCGCTCATCCAGCAGGCCATCGATGCGGGCATGATGATTGCGGGTCTCACAGGCGGCGAGGCCATGACGCACCCCGCCTTCTGGGACATCTATATGTACTTGCTCAACCATGGCATTACTACCTTTGTTAATACTAACGGTCTCTTACTGAACGAGGAGGCCGTCAAACGGTTCCAGGCGTACAGGCCCTTTCAAATTGCTATCTCCCTCTATGGCTGCGACAGCGAGTCGTATGTGGCGGTGACGGGCGTGGATGTCTACGAGCAGGTGGTGAGGAATATCCGGCTGGCCATCGATGCTGGGTTGCATATCCGAATCAATATAACCCCCAGCAAGTTTATGTCGCCCTGGACGGAGCGGGTAATGGCGCTGGCCAAGTCGTTTGGTGTGAGCGTGATAGTGAATTATAGCCTCATTGAGGCTCGTGAAGATACGGGCAGGAAGAAAGCGGACTTTGACATTCCACTTGAAGAAGACCTGAGAATCTTGGAAAAGAGAAGGGAAATGTTTTCTTCAGGGTATTCAACTGGCGATCATGAGTTCTTTATGAAGCGATGTAACCGTCCACATGTGTCGGACAAGGGATTGTATTGCAATGCCGGCCGTTCGGGCTTTGCCGTCAACTGGGATGGTGCCATGAAGCCTTGCTTAAATTTCCCAAGAGATGTGGTGTGCGGATATCCGCTGCGCGACGGATTCCGTCAGGCCTGGAGCGAGGTGAACGAAGCGGTGAAGAACTACGAGGTGCCAAAGGCATGCCACAGTTGCGAACTGAACAACAAGTGCCATTACTGCCCGAAAGCTCATTCGATAGTGGCAGCCCAGCACTTGTGCGACCCTGATTTCTGCAACTATCTGAAGGCAAAATTCAGAGCATCAGGAAAGACAGAAAAACATAATTAACGACCGAAAGGTCATATTGTTCAACAAATAAAAACTTTTAAAAGATGAAAACAGAAAAAAAGACTTACGAGGAGCCTACCGTTCAGAAGGTAGAGTTCGACTTCAAGACCAGAATGGCATACTCAGGCTGGGACACATGCCCAGGTAATAGCAGCGAATGTGACCCTTCTTGATAGCGAAGGTTTCTGTGAATTTTAATTAATAACGATTGTTATGCAAATGAGCGAACCACAATTGAACAAAGACTTTGTGCTCCGCAAGGTGTGCGGTGTTAACGTCGTATTGCCTACGGGGCTCCAAGTCAAGGACTTTGGCGGGGCACTGAATCTTAACGATACTGCTGCGCTCATTTTCGAGCAGCTGCAGGCTGGCAAGACCGTCGAGGAAACGGCTGCCGCTCTGGTGGCGGCGTATGACGTGACGCCCGAAAAGGCCCTTGCCGACGTACAGAAGACCATCGACTCGCTACGGGAGACCGGCGTGGTGGACTGACGATGCTGAGCAACTACAACGAAATCGTAGCGGAAGCCATACGGCGAGCCGAAAGCGAAGAGAGCGTGACGTTGCCCGTGAATGGGCACAGCATGCTCCCTTTCGTTGTGGGTTGGCGCGACTGTGTCATCTTGCAGAAAGCTGCTCATCCTAAAGTCGGCGACGTCGTAGTGGCTTGGGTAGAAGGTCGGCGCTATGTGTTACACCGCATCATCCGTATCGACGGTGAGCGTGTCACGCTGATGGGCGACGGCAACCTAAGAGGTACGGAAACGTGTACGCTCAGCGACGTGAAGGCATTGGCCACGCATGTTGTCGATGTCAAGGGCAGGACGCATGATTTATACAACAGGTGGCGGAGAAGGGCGGTGAGAGTATGGTGGTATGTCCGTCCCGTGAGGCGTTATCTGCTTGCCATTTATCGGCGAACCCACCATATTGTTTATATTTAGCTTATGCACGAATACTACTTTGCCAACTACCGCCTGTTGGTGGATGACGACATCAGCAACAGCGACCATATGAAATATCTGGCTGGCTTCAGCATGGCGATGCCCGCCACCCATACCTTTACACTTCGTCTGGGCGACGAGGCGCTGCTCGACCAGAAGTACGCAGAGGCTATGTTGCATCCCATCGTCTGCACAACGGATCAGTTCTACATCCACGACACGCAGGATTCCTGGACCATCGTCCCGCTGATGAACGAGAAAAGGATAAAGCGTCATGGCAAGTATGTGCTGACCTGCGCCAGAGATTATAGCGAGATGACATTTTACATCTCCAGACAACCTTTCTATTCTGAAAAGATAAAAGAATGGGTGATGCCCGTGCTCCACATGTCCTCTGCCATCCGTACAGCCTGCGAGGCAGGCATGACGATGCGCAACGGGATGCCACTACATGCCTCGCTGGTGGAGAAAGACGGCTACGGCGTGGTGTTCCTCGGCCCTTCGGGTATGGGCAAATCGACGCAGGCAAAACTCTGGGTGGAGTATCAAGGAGCCGACTTCATCATCGGCGACCGCCCGGGCCTTCGCCGCATTGACGGTCAATGGATAGGCTACGGCATGCCCTGGGACGGCAAGGACAGCATCATGCAGCAGAAACAGGTACCCATCCGCGCCCTCATCTCCTTAGAGCAAGCCCCTGAGAACAGCATCCGCCGCCTCACGAAACAGGAGGCGATGAACGTGCTGCTCAACCAGGTGATGATGCCCATGTGGGACGATGCCGCCATGGCGCTGCTCACCCCCTTGATGGGCCAGCTCGCCACCGAAATCCCATTCTATCACCTCAGGAACCTGCCCAATAGGGAGGCGACTGAGTTGACCCGCGAGACAATCTGTAAAACCCAAACAGAACGATGAAAGTCATTATCCCGACAACACCGCTGATTGATCAGATTATAGGCCCGCAGAAACGGGCTGACGGTCAGCGTTACCGACTGATGACTTACGTGGTGCAGCAGCCGGTCGATGACGGTCTGTTGCTCTACAACACCCTGACCTGCTCAATGGTGTTGCTGACGCCCGACGAGGCCGCCGACATTACGGCGCAGCGGGAACTGATAGACCGCTGGTTCTTAGTGCCGCAGGACTACGATGACCAGAAAGCCTGCCGTGAGATTCGCCAGATGGCATCCCTCCTCATGCCCGCCGCCCAGACCATCAACAAGTACACCATCCTCACCACCACCGACTGCAACGCCCGCTGCTTCTACTGTTACGAAAAGGGCACGAAGCCCATCACCATGACTGCCGAGACGGCAAGCAAGGTGGTGCGCTACATCGTGGCGCATCGTGGCGATGAGGAAATCAAGTTAAAATGGTTCGGCGGCGAGCCGTTGGTCAATGCCAAGGTTATCGACCAGATTTGCACGGAACTCAGCCAGCAGGGCGTGCCGTTCAGCTCGGAGATAATTTCCAACGGCTACCTGATGGATGCTGACTTGGTGCAGCGTGCCAAGGAGTTGTGGAAGTTGCAATGGGTGCAGATTACCCTCGATGGCACTGCAAAGACCTACAACCGTGTGAAGGCCTACGTCTATCAAGGTGTGAATGCCTTCGAGCGTGTGCTGCAGAACATCGGTCTGCTGACTGCTGTCGGCATCCAGGTGAACATACGCCTAAATGTCGATAAGCACAACATTGGGGAGATGGCTGAATTGGTAGAGTTGCTGTACCAGCGCTTCGGCGTCAACGAGCACCTCTCTGTCTATTCCCATGAGTTGTTTGGTGAACGCACACCTGAAGACAATGCCGAACTCTTTGCTCTGCGGATGCAGCTGAAGCAGCAGATAATAGCGTGTGGCTACGATAATAAACGGAGATTACAGAAGGACATCAAACTGAATCGTTGCATGGCCGACAAAGACGGAAGCGTGGTGATTGCCCCTGACGGACACCTTGGTAAATGCGAGCACTACTTCGACCGAGAGTTGTTCGGCCACATCGACAGCGAGGAGCGCGACGAGGCCATCCTCCGCAAGTTCAAGGAGCCTCCTGCCGAGATTGAGGCCTGTACTACCTGCTTCTTTTATCCCCAGTGTTATCGCCTCGTCATGTGTCCGAGTGACTTTGGCTGTACGCCCGAAATCCAGCAGGAGCGTCTGCGCGAAACAATGGAGGGCATGAAATATGAATACGAATGCTATAACATAGTATGATGACGAGACACTACAAGGTGGCGGGGCATACGTTTGCCGTCAGCGGTCAGGCCGAGCTTTTTGAGCAGATGGAAAACTATGAGCCATTTGAATGTGAAGGCATTGAGCCGTTGTTTTCGTTGACAGAAGACAGCGGCGCAGTGCCTGAATATATGGAAGTGTATCGGATAGAGGGCGAAAGAACGACTGTCATCCACGGCCATACTGCTTCGGGAAACGACGTGTTTGAATTTGTAAGAAGAACGAAGTCAAAAGGTTGTCTGATTTGTTCCAAAGACCACCGAGAGGGTCGGCTCATCTTGACGAGACGCATTTATAATACGGTTTTTAATGATGCGCTGATGATGCTATATGCCTTGGCGACGGCAGGAAAAGACACGCTGCTCTTTCACGCCGTCGTGGTGAGTTGTGCAGGCAAGGGCTACCTGTTCCTCGGCCCCAGCGGTGAAGGGAAAAGTACGCACGCCCGATTGTGGCTGGAGCATGTTGAGGGGACGGAGTTGGTCAACGACGACTTCCCTGTAGTAAGAGACGGGGTGGTCTATGGCTCGCCCTGGGGCTGGGGAATACCGTGCTACAGGAATGTCTGTTACCCCATCGGCGGCATTGTCAGCCTTAATCAGGCTCCCTATAACAAGATACAGCGCCTGAACGGTGTCGAAGCATACATGAATCTGTATCCAAGTGTTTTAGGCAATGGCTTGGGTATCGTCGAGGAGATAGACGAGGGCTGGCATCAGACGGAGAACGCACTTGCCTCCACCATCCCGATGTGGCATCTGGATTGCCTGCCCGACGAAGAGGCTGCAAGGCTGTGCCATGATACCATCACACGATGACAGACTACGAGATCATAAAAGAAGCCATCAGGCTGTTGAGGGAAGGCGTGAACATACGTCTCGAAAGCTCTAACGGTTGGTGTCTCTTGTGATAATTGATTGCTTGATGTCCCTATTTAGCATTTCTGTGAATTTCTTTGCACCAATTTCAGATAAATGTGTCTCATTATAGAAGTCATCATACGTAAATGTTGAATCTGATTCGTGATCAAAATAGGATATAGGATATCTACTACATAAATTGTCCATGTATCTTTTAACAAAGCATCTCTGATGCTCGTTAATATTCTTGAATGCACAATTCCAATAGTAGGGAGGTGAAACCATTACGATTGAAATATTCTTTTCACAAAGCATTTCTAAGGTTTTTATTAAGAAATCTTCATTATGTATGCATAACTTGTGATAGTCACATTCTTTTTGGGTGTAAGTTTCTAAAAATTTATTATATCCAAGTTCATGTTTCCTATCCCGCAAATAATGTGTGCTGCGTCTTCCCATGGAATCGCATCGTACGATGTCTTTGTGCTTGATATAATATGAATATACCTTATTGAAAGCTAACTGTGGATTAAAACTTTCAAAAAGGTATTGTAGAGGAACATGACCATCATAATCAAGATTCATATACTTATGGTAATAACAAATTCTACGTAGAAATAATGTCTCTTTGTTTTTGTTGTTGATCACTCTGACATTAGCATACCCCACAGGCATGATGACCAATTTTAAGTTTGGCATATATGGAAGCAGTTCGCGAAGAATGTAGTAATTATCTCTGTAGTGTTGATTTGAATTGCATAGATTAAAAGATGGAAGATAAAAGGATTCGGGTATGAATCCATCATATAGTTGTGAATGGCCGACAGCCAAAGCTTGAATTTCGTCACCATGCTTTATGACGTAATTGTATTTGTAACTATATGAATTTGGTATATTTCCTACTATTATTTCTAAAGTGGTTAGAAATACAATAATGGGAATTGCAAATATGGCACAATATCTCAAGAAATGCTTCATGGTCGTTTAAAATTGGAAATAGAAAAACGTTTGACTTGAACCGGCATATTTTGTAATAACTATCAGGATAAGATAATACACCCCCCATCGTACAAGCCTATAGTTGAACGGTTTTATATTCGTGAACTGTAGGGCATGTTGCTTGTCTCTTTGTAGCCATTCTATGAAAAGAAGTACAAGGCCGAAGCATAGACAGTCTTTTCCATACAGCATGGATGCATCGAAAAACTTGTTGGTAGCCATTGCTGAGAAATACCCGATGGCTTGCGTCATAGACTCAGCACGGGGTAGTACCAAGCTGGTAACGAAAAGTAAGAAAGTAAATGCCATTTGAAGTGCTTCCTTGACATTGGGCAGGTAATGACCGTATGCTACCACATTCTTGTATTTCGTGTTAATGCCTAAGACGTTGTAGATGATGAGCAGGGTGGCGTGGAGTAGCATCCAGCATACATAAGTCCAATTGGCTCCATGCCATAGACCGCTGAGGGCCCAAACGATATAGATATTACGAAAGTTTTTCCATTTATTGCAACGACTACCACCCAAGGGAAAATAGACATAGTCGCGGAACCATGTAATAAAGGAGATGTGCCAACGACGCCAGAACTCAGGGATGCTGCGTGAGAAATACGGAAAGTTGAAGTTTCGCATCAGATTGATGCCAAACAGCCGGGCACAACCGATGGCGATGTCTGAATAACCGGAAAAGTCACAATAAACTTGAAATGCAAATAGGACACAGAAAAGGAAAAGTGTCAACCCCGGTAGTTCTGCATAGTTTCCCCAATTGCTGTCAATAACAGCTGCGCAATTGTCTGCAATAACGACTTTCTTCAAGAATCCCCAAAGCATCTGTCGCATTCCATCTACGGCCTTGGCATAGTCGAAATGCCTTTGTTGCTGGAACTGGGGTATAAGGTTCGTAGCCCGTTCAATAGGGCCTGCCACCAATTGAGGGAAGAAACTGATGTATGCGAAAAACGCTACAGGGTCATGAGTGGCAGGCAGCTTCTTTTGGTAAATGTCAATGGTATAGCTGAGTGCCTGGAACGTATAGAAACTGATACCTACGGGCAATACAATGTTCATCGTTACCCAGTCTAAATGCCAGCCAAATGCCCGAAACAACACATCAAGGTTTTCTATAAAAAAGTTATAGTACTTGAACACCCCAAGGATGCCTAAGTTCAGCACAATGTTGGCGGCACTGACCCACTTTTGTTTTCGTCGCTGTCCCTCATAGTGTTCCATAAGCAAGCCGCTGCCATAACTGCAAAGTGATGTAAGGGCTATTAAGAACAGGAAACGCCAGTCCCACCATCCATAAAAGAAGTAACTCGCGACGACAATCAGCAAGTTTTGCCATTGTCGCCCACGAAATACAAACCAATAGAGCAGGAACACTATCGGGAGGAATGCCAGGAACTTCCCTGTTGTTCTTAATAAAACCGCCCAGGAGTCCTCATACTGTGGCTACCGGGCGGCTTTTCTGTGTCTTAATGTCACTGCTGTTTTGCCTTAATGAATACACCTTCCATACGCTGGCGGTAAACGCCCGTTGCATACAGCGGGTTCTTGCCGATATAGTAGCAGTTTCCCTCAAAGCCGTCAATAACATCCAGATTGACAATCTCCGACCTGTTGATGCGCACGAAGTTAGAATGCTCCGTCAACATCTCCTCGATCCGCCACAGCCGATGGTTCACCATCAGGCTTCTCTCACCAGTCAGGAACACGACACTACCGTTTTCGAAGGCTCTCACCCATAGAATCTCGTCATACTTTACTTTCGCCCAACGCTCATCGATCTTCACGAAGAAGCCGTTCTTCACTACATACGGACTTTGCCTACTGTCTTCAACAAATTCCAGAAGTTCATCATTGTTCATTTGCTTTTCATTTTATTAAACAACTGTTTGGCGTACAGACAGATTTCAATTCTGCCTGCACTACATACAAAAGTAAAAGCAAAGAAACACTCTACCTAACGACTTACATCAACAGCCTTTCTGCTTACATAAAGGCACAATTTTCTTCATTCCGCTTGTCGTTCATGTAAGCCATCCCGCTCCTCATGTAAATCGTTTGTTCCCCCAGAAAAACCGCCGTATCTTTGCATCGCAATCTTACAAAACGAGAACATTAACAAGGCGGTTCCTGAAAAGCCTAAGATAGAGTAAGGAATAAAGAAATAATAAAATGAACTATCAAACTCTTATTAGTATCGGAAATTCATGGTATTGTGCTGTTATTAATAAAAAGAAGGATTCTTTGGAAGACCGTAGGATTTGTAGAAATAATATAAACGCCTTTCTAGAGTCAAATTCTAAAGTTCGATTTAGAGCAGCCCTTAGTCCTTTTAATAATGATGTGCTTATAAAGGACGGGAACAAGGCCAAAACATATAGTTACTATATGAAACGTTTTCAAGGAGATAATAACGTGACTCAATGGATTTATCGTTTCTTGAATAATGAAATAGATATCGATTTCAAAAATGGTCTTGACTCTGAATTGCATGCAGATGCTCAGTCTTTTGTCGCAATCGTTTCAATATCGGAACGAGCAAGACTGTATAGGGATTCCTGTGTTCAAGATTTAAAAGATTTCCTTTTAGGTATTCTTAATGGTAAGTACGAATGGAAAGACTTAAAAAAACATTTCGTACCCGCGCTAACTTATAAAGAAGATACCGATTATATTGATGTCTTAGAATAACATTAATATGCTCATAAGGACAGGTTTGAATGAAATCAGTGAATTCACATCACCCCTTATGATTAATTAAAACAAAGCCGTCTGAGATTTCTTATAAAGACTCCCGGACGGCTTCTTTTCTGTTTCCATGATTTCCGTTATTCAAACAACCACTTCCAAACAAAAATTACTTCAATCTGCTAACCGTTATCTAAAGGGAATATAATTTCCATTACAAGCTTAAAATGAAAGGTGTGTCACTTCACTATGACACACCTTCTTTAAGCATATAGACTGAATCATATTATTGTCATCAGTTTTTGGTTCATTTCCTTTCTTCAATGCTAACCTGCAATCTCCTTCAATTGCAGAATGTCCTTGGCTAGAACAGCGTTCTTTTCTTTATACTGCTCGATGGTCTGGGGATGCGCTCCAGTGAGTTCTTCGACGAGCGAAGCGGCAAAGCCGAGCGGATGAAGTTCCGGACTACGGCTATAGGGTCAGACAGTGCAATGAAGCGGTTGTTACGGCAATCCTATGGTTCAAATAAGTCTTCCATTAAGACTTCGCTGTCCACTATGCTGTGGTGTATTCCGTTTGCCACACCGAAAGTCGTGACAAAAGTGTTGACTAAGGATTTCCGGGTATTCGTCTTTTCCTTAAAGATTGCCATCCGCAGGCGCAATGTCTGCTCATAGTCCTTGGATATGACGTATGGATTGACAGAGAATTTCATCTCGCACAGATTGATAATTCTGTCCGCACGATCTATCAGCAGGTCAATCTGAGCACCTTTCTCGTCAGTCCCTTTTGATACGGCATTTCTCCATGACGATGCTTCTGCCGCTATTCCCGAAATGCCAAGCCGACGTTTTATCTGATCCAAATGCGTCAAGCATATAAGTTCAAAGGACATTCCCTGCCAAGACTCAACTGAATGGGACTGGAAATGATGGCTCCACCATTGTTCATCCTTGCCGTTATGGCTTTCTACGAATCTATAATAGAATAAGGTGTAGAAATCCACCAGACGATAGATGGCACCTTTGGTCTTGTTGCCATATTGTGAATATCGGATGATGAAGTCGCATCGTTCCAGATTACGCAAGACATTTGTCAGCACAGCATCTTTCAGACTTGTAGCCTTGGATATTTCGTCACGTGTCATCCCGTCACGGACTGCATTCAAAGCCCGCACCACGCTGACATATTTCTCGGAATGCGTGAAAAGGGCATTGTAAAGTTCCTCAAATTCCGTTCGTAGTTCTCCGTTCTTGCGGAAGAAAAGACGGTCGATATTCTGTACAAGGCTTTCACGAGGGTCCAGCAGACTGTAGTAAAACGGTATACCGCCAATGACCATATAGGCCTGTACTATCTGGTATCGGTCCCAGTTTATATTGCGGCTGTGCAGGTACTGCTCTGTTTCGTATAGCGTGAATGGACGCACATAGATGTTGTTGGTGACACGACCGTGCAAGCCGCCCTGGTTCTCCACAATCTTATCGACCATCCATGATGTTGAGGAACCGCTTGCCACGAAAACAATATCGGACCGCCGGGCAGCCCATCCATTCCAGAACATTTCCAGAGCATCCACAAATTCTGAATGGGGAGTATCAATCCATGGCATTTCGTCGAAGAAAATCACTTTACGCCTGTCGTCAGGAAGTGACTCCAGATATTCCTCCAAAGCATCAAAGGCATCGAACCATTCATGAAATACAGGCATTTGTTTCAGGTTGGCATATTTCTTCAGCGACTTGGCAAAGTTACGCAGTTGCCTTGTCTTGGGTAACCTGTGACCGCCGACAAACGAAAAGTCGTAGCTGCGGTTGAAGAATTGGTCGACAAGATATGTCTTGCCGACACGTCTGCGTCCATATACAATAACAAACTCCGAGCGGTCTGATTCCAAACTGCGCTGTAGTTCTGCTTTCTCACGCTCTCTGCCAATCATCATGTCATTCTTTGTCACCATACGAATTTAATATTTTTGCAAAGGTAGCCATTTTTATTGAAACGACGAGACTTTACTAAAGAAAATTGACTAAATCACTAACTTTTTTAGCGATTTAGTCAATTTACCCTATACGATTATAAAGTTATCGAGTATGTTCTGCCTTTCCTGCTGTCCTTTAGGATGTATTTCAAGGACGCTGTTTCTTCAAGCCTTTTAGTTCATCATTTATCATTGAATAGATCGATATGTCAGGAATTTGTTGTAACTTTGCAGCCTATAAAGAAGAATAAAGAAACGTGTAATTATGGGTGAGGGACTCGCCTGCCCTTAACTTCGGTAAACTATTGATAGTGGAATGAAATACTTCTCATGGCTTTGGAATAACTCACGAGGCATCCGCTGG
The DNA here is from genome assembly GCA_902800245.1 of uncultured Prevotellaceae bacterium. Lineage (GTDB taxonomy): Bacteria > Bacteroidota > Bacteroidia > Bacteroidales > Bacteroidaceae > Prevotella. The sequence continues at coordinate 333 of CADCDY010000110.1, read as the reverse complement.
AATACGGTGGTGCGTATTATAGCTGGCATCATTCAGGTGGTGCTCAGCTTGCTGATGGTGTGGTTCAGCAAGCGATTCATTGACGAGACCATCCGCACGGGAACGGCTGACGATGTGCTACGGATGGTAGAACTGTTGGTGCTGACCGTCGTGGGCGGTGTGATATTAAGACAAGTGGGCTACTGGCTGAAGACCTCTGCAAATGTCCGACAATCGAACGCCCTGCGCCTCCGCATCTTCGGCAGGTTGTTTCACAGACAGTTGTTCACGGGCGACGAACTGCACTCAGGAGACGTGTCCTCGCGACTGGCCAAGGACATTGAGCAGGTGACA
>CADCDY010000109.1 GCA_902800245.1 uncultured Prevotellaceae bacterium | reverse complement strand
GGGGTGGCGCTTGCGCTGTTTGACGACGGCATACACGGCGTTGCCGAGAATGTTCATGAAGGTCTTGCTGAGCTGTTCGGCATTGCCATTGATGTGGATTTCCTCATTGGGGATGTCGAAAACGACGCGGATGGCATCCTGGGCGATCTCCTTCTCGAAATAGGTATTGACCATCTTCTCGTCCTGCTGGAGGATGGGATTGAGCAGCATGGGAATGATGCCACCGGAACGGTCCTTGAGCATTTCTTCCATCGCCTTCAGCGTGCGTGTAGTATTGGCACCGTGCTCGCTGACTTTCTCAAGGTTGCCCTTGAGCATGTCGAGCACTTCGATGGTATCCTCGTAGTTGTCGGGGTTCATGTGTTCCTGCTCGTCCTCGACATTGGCCTTCACGTCGCCCACAAGCCCCTGCGAGAGTTTCGAGAAGTTGTTGATGTAGTTGAGGGGGTTGAGGATGCGGTCGAAGGTTCTCCAAGCGTTGCTTATCCTTCTCGAGACGGCGCAGACGGAGCTGGAGGAGTGCGTAGACGACGATGGCCGCCAGGAGCAGGTAGATGAGTATCATGTACCATCGGAGGTAGAGTGGTGCTGCGATGCTGAAGTTGATGCTGACGATGTCGGACACCTGTCCGAAGGCATCGCGGGCCTGTACCTCGAAGATGTATTTGCCGTAGGTGAGGTTGCTGAACTCTTCGCGGGTGTAGAATTCCCATGGCGACCAGTGGCCGCCGTTAATGCGGGTGCGGTACTGCGTCGGGAGCAGCAGGCACGGGAAGTCGATGGAGTAGTTGAAGACGATGTGGTGTTCGATGCTCGGCAGTTCGTCGAGTTTGTGTGGCTGTGGGCCGTAGCCGCCCCAGATGACGCTGTCGCCGCGCAGCAGGATGGAACGTAGCATCAGACGTGGTTTGGGGCTCTTGGATGTTTCCTTGAAATTGCGGTTGACGATGTTGACGCCCTTGTCGCCGCCTATCCACAGGAGATTGCCGTCGGTGAGCATGGCGCGGACGGAGTAGTCCATGAGCGGATAGACGAATGCGGACTGCTCTGCATTACGTGTCCCGTTCTTATAGGCGTAGAGGTTTTTGCCCTTGTTGTCGGTGAGCCACGTGACGTCCTGCGTGTCATGATAGGAGAACGCGGGATAGCTGATGGGGGTTGTGGTATTGATGCTGATGGGTATGAGTTCGTTGCCGAAATTGACAAGTGTCGATATCTCGTCGTGGCCGTCTTGGGCGTATGGTTCGAAGGCGCCAGAACCCTTGTCGCGCCACAGTTTGCCGTAGAGGTTCTGTAACCAGATGCAACCCGACGGGTCGCGCACAATCTGCACGACTTTCTCGATATCGTTCAGGGTTTTGCTTTGTCCGTTATGATAGTGGAAGACGCCTTCGATGCCGCCACCATAGAAGCTTCCGTCCTGTTCGACAAGCAGCGACATGGTATTGTTGGACGTGAGTCGGGTGGCTTTGTTGTCGGGCGTAATACGATAGACGCCGTTTGCCGTTGCCGCCAATAGGGTGTTATTTTGTTTGGCGAGTTGCCAGCAGGCATGGGTGATATTGGCAACAGGCAGGAATTTCTTGTTTTCGAGACGGTAGAGTCCGCTGAGCGTTCCGGCATAAATATGCCCGTTCAGCTGGTTGAGGGACAGTACCTCGCCACGCAGTCCCTCGTAGGAGGTGAAATGCAAGTAGATGGAGGGGAATGCAATGCAGAAGATACCGTTGTCGGTAGCACCCCAGAGCAGCCCGTGGCGGTTGTAGTCCATGTGGCTGACATTGTTGGAGCAGAGACCGTTCGCCTCGGTGACACGGAACAGTTCACGGCCGTCGGGGTCGACGAAGATGACGCCGTCGCCGTTGGTGGACAGTGCCTGAAGACCGTCCTCGAGGTCCTCAACCTGAGTAATTTCAATGTCAGCATCAATGGCATAGGTCTTGCGATTGGAGGTGGGACAGGACTTGCCTGGCGCCAATTGGTAGGTGTCGTTGTGGACGACATAAATCTCCTTATTGCTGGCAAGGAAAAAAATGTTGCCATTCTCCTGCCATATCCACTGTACCTCGCCGTGGAAGGGCGCAGTGGCGTTACAGGGGTGCATATAGAGATTGCCACGCTGGTCGATCTTGAGGTAGCCGAAATAGTTGTAGCCACCGGTCCAGAGCACGCCGTTGGAATCCTGGAAAACAGCGGTGATACGGCTGATGCCCGGCGAGTGGATGATACGCCAATTAGCATTGTCGTAGTAGAGCAGTCCTTCGAAATTGGCGACATATACTGTACCGTCGTCGGCAGCAATAACATCGAAGTTCTGGTTGTGCCCCATGTATTCTGTGGCAGGATAGTTGTGCATGTAGGGAATGCCCTGGGCGTGGAGGGAATTGATAATTGAGAATTGAGAATTGACAATTGACAATTGAGAATTGACAATTGACCAAAGGAAAAGGATGATGAGGGAGAGGCGTTTCATCGGCTGGCCTCCTTTCCTTTGACTTCCTCGTAAGGCACGTTACGGCCTACATAGTAGTTCCATTCTTCGTGCGTCAGGTTACGCTTCAGTTTTGCCTGCAGACGCTTTTGCATCTGCGAAACAGAGATGAGAGCCTGCGTCAGATTGCCGTTCTGATCGCCTGACCACACGTGGGTCTTCTTCAGGTCGAAGGTGAAGTTGATGATCCAACCACGGGTGGTGAAGAGCGTCATCGGTTCAATCTTGGCGGCGTTGGTGAGCCAGAGATTCATTGTGCCGTCGAAACTTGACGAGTAGAGACGAATGCCGTCGACCTTCAGCTTTGAGATGCGCGACTGATGCCCGACAAGACGGGTCTGTTGCCCCTTGGCATTGAAGAGGTAGATGGTGCCGTCGCGCATGCCGTAAGCCCTTAGATGCTGGTTCTTCGACTCTGCGAAGGCCGTCACCTGACCCTTCACCGGAACACGGCTAGTATCGATGTTGTTAAAACCTTTTATCAAGTGCATGTTACCCTGACGGTCGAAAGCCACGGGGTAGTTCTGATAGCGGGTCATGTATTCTATCTGGAAGGGTAGTTTCTTTTCCTGAACGACGGTACGGCTTTGTGTATCGAACAATGCCATACCTGATTCGCAGAAGATAATAAACTGGTCGCCGCTGACGTCTAAGTCTTTAGGCTTCGGTATGTTAATCTCGATTGCTTGAACCTTTTTGTTTTTATCGACAACAATCAGATGACCTGAACGGCTCAGGGCGTAGATGGTGTTACTGGGCCGGTCAATGAAGAGGTCACGGAAATCGTAGCGGGGATTGCTTACGAGCATTTCGCTATTCAGTTTGCCGTTCTCGAAGTTGGTGTGCTTCATAAGTTCCCGATTTCTCGTCGGAAAAGGCAACATCGGTAATGATGCCTTTGTGTTTATGCCAGACATTCTTGCTCTGACTGGTCATTGCCAGCGCCTGATAGACGGTTGGTGCATAGATGTCGCCCCGATAGCGGTCGGTAAACAGGCATGCGGTGTGAGCCAACAGGTCGGCAATGTCGTGGTGATCGGCTTTATATTGTGTGATGGCCGTCTGTCCGAGGGTTCTGGCAAGACTGATGTACGTCAGGGTATCGGCAATGCGCTTTGACTGTTCGGCCTGACTGCGCTGTTCTTCGGCAATCTTCTGCTGACTTCGGGCTACTTCGGAAGCTTCCACGGCACGTTGTTCGGCGACAAGGGCGTTCTGACGCTCTATCTCAGCCTTGCGGCGCATCTCTTCGGCAACTTTCGTCTGTGCGATGGCCTCCTCTCGCTGTTCGTCACTGATGCGGCGTTCCTCGTTGGCAATCTCCTCCATCTGGGCATTGATGCTCTGCATCACCACCGAACGTTTCTCCTCCTTGGTGAGCTCGTCAAGCTTATCCTGCAGTTCTTGATTCTTCTCGACGAGTTCATCGCGAGTAGTGTTAACCAAATAGACGTGATGTCCTAGCAGGATGACGGCTATAATGGCTATTGCGGAGATGATCTTGCCGGTTTTGTTCATGCTTTTCGCTTCAAGGCCATGATGGTGATGTCGTCACTTTGCGGAGCGTCGCCAGCATAGGCCTTGACGTCGTTCATCTGTGCTTCGATAAGTGTGCGGCAGTCGTCGCCGTTGTGCTTTTGCAACAGTTGTTCCATGCGGTCTTCGCCATACTCTTGGAAATCGGAGTTGAAAGCTTCGTTGACGCCATCGGTGTACATCAGCAACGTGTCACCAATGCCCAACTGGGTCTTGGCGCTGGTATATTGCCAGCCGTCGATGGTGCCTACCAGACAGTTCTGGCTCATGGGCATCATCTCCACCTGTCCGTTGGCTTTGAGAATGTAGGGCGCGTTGTGACCGCCATTGCTGTAGTCTATCTCACCGGTGCGGATGTTGTAGATGGCGTAGAACACGGTGACGAACATCGATTCGACGCTCTCTTTACACAGCAGGTCGTTCGACTTCGTCAGACATACGCCGGGATCGTAACCCTGCAGGGCAATGGTGCGGATGAGCGTACGGCTGACGGCCATGAAGATGGCGGCGGGAATACCTTTTCCCGATACGTCGGCCATCACCAGTCCGATGTGGTCGTCGTCAATGCGGAAGAAGTCATAGAAGTCGCCTCCGACATCCTTTGCGGGGGTCATCATTGCCGCCAGATCGAGCTCGTGTTCGTTCTCGGGGAAGGGCGGGAAGATACGTGGCAGGATGGCCTGTTGGATTTCTCCTGCTACTGCGAGGTCGGTCTTCAGCGACTCCAGTTGCGTGTGTTCCTCCTGCGACTGTTTGATATACTCTATCTGCTCGATGGCCTTCTTGATGGTCAAACTGAGATCGTCGAGGTCGATGGGTTTCGTGGCAAAGTCGAAGGCTCCGTTATTCATGGCCGAACGGATGTTGTTCATGTCGCCATAAGCCGATACCATGATGCACTTCAGGGCGGGGTTCTGCAGTTCGTTCACTTTCGTGAGCAGTGTCAGACCGTCCATTTCCGGCATGTTGATATCGCTCAGGATGATGTCGATATCCTTCTCACGCAACAAAAGTGTGAGGGCCTCCAGACCGTTGTGGGCAAAGAAAAACTGGTATTCTCCCTTACGTATTTCGCGACGGAAATATTGTGTCAGCAGCAACTCAAGGTCCTGCTCGTCGTCGACGCTTAATATCTTTACTGGTTTCATATATTTAAGTAATATTTGCTATTTGGGCGGTAAAATTACATAAAAGAATTGACATAACCAAGAAAACCAATAGGAAATAAAAGAAAAAACGTGATTTCTTTTGTATTTCACTCAAATCTTTGTACCTTCGCGGCCGAAATGAAACTGCTTGTATTCAATCCGGAGCACGACATAGCATTGGCCAGCAACCTGGCAAACTTCACCGCACCCCATGCTGGACGACAGCTCAGGGCCGACCTCGGTTTCCTGCCAGCGTTGTGGGCCGATGAAGGCGACAAAGTGCTGGTGGAACACGTCGAAAGTGCCGAAAAAGCCTTCCGACGCGTGGCTCACCGACTGCGCCTTCTGGGGTGTCGAGATCTACCGGTAGTAAACGAGCGGTTTACTTCCGCTAAACTGTCCGTTTACTCCGACCAGATGACCGACGTGCTTCCCTGGGGTTGGAACCTCGCCTTACGTGCCGCATTGAAGCGTGCCGGTGTCGCCCCTGTGCTGATACCTTCGGAGGAACAAATTGCCCGTATCCGACAGTTGTCGCACCGTCGCACGGCCTCCCGACTTTTGCCGCTGTTGCAGATGGATGGCACGGTGGGCGAGAGCTTTGAGTGTACGACGGCTGATGAGGTTGAGATGCTTTTGGCACGCTATGGTCAGGTGGTCATGAAAGCTCCTTGGTCGTCAAGCGGACGAGGACTTCGTTTTCTCAGCACTGAGCGTACGCCGTTTCAGATGCAGGCCGGGTGGTTTCGTAATGTGGTTGCACAACAGGGCTCGGTGATGGTCGAGCCATTATATAATAAGGTGCGCGATTTCGGTATAGAATTCTGCGTCGACGACTCAGGCATCCACTACCTCGGACTCTCGTTATTCCACACTGTCAATGGTGCTTACGAAGGAAATATCCTTGCAACGGAAACCGCCAAACGTGAAATAATAAGTCGCTATATTCCAGTATGTTTGCTCGATTCTGTCGAGCAAAGAATAATCACCTCTCTTGACCTTGGCGATTACCGTGGTCCCTTTGGCGTCGACATGATGATTGTAAGGGGAGACGGCAAAGAAAAGGCGGAAAACGAACGTTGTCTTCTCCATCCTTGCGTCGAAATCAACCTCCGTCGCACGATGGGGCATGTGGCATTGGCGATTTCTCCCACCGACGATGACATTGTCAGGGTGATGCGCGTCTTATATAACGGAACAAACTACCAACTCAAGATCCAACGCATATGAAACGACTCATCCTTACCGTCTTTGCGGCATTGCCTATGCTGCTCTCAGCACAATATAAATCGCAAGTGTGGTCACCCGACAATGGCGACGGCACCTATACCAATCCCGTCATCAATGCCGATTATAGCGACCCCGACGTCTGCGTGGGGCCCAGCGGCGAGGACTATTATATGACAGCCTCATCGTTTCAGTGTACACCAGGGCTGCCCATCCTTCATTCCCGTGACCTCGTGAACTGGGAAATCATCAATTACGCCCTTGACAATCTCTACGAGGGCGACTGCAAGCTCCTCGAGCATTTCAGCATTCCCCAGCACGGCAACGGCGTCTGGGCTCCCTCCATACGCTATCATGCCGGGTGGTACTATATCTACTGGGGCGATCCCGATTTCGGTGTGTATATGGTTCGCACGCAGGATCCTGCCGGCCATTGGGAGGCTCCCGTCTGCGTCATTCGTGGCAAGGGATATATCGACACCTGTCCGCTGTGGGACGACGATGGCCGTTGCTATCTGGTGAACGGATGGGCCAACAGTCGTGCGAAGTTCGCCTCCGTGCTGACGGTTCGTGAGATGTCCCCTGACGGTATGAAACCCATCGGACAGCCTGTCATCGTGTTCGACGGCAACGGCACCGAGAACCGCACCTGCGAGGGTCCGAAGTTTTACAAACGCGACGGCTGGTATTGGATTCTGTGTCCTGCCGGCGGTGTGCCCGACGGATTCCAGCTCGCCATGCGCAGCAAGAGCCCCTATGGCCCCTACGAACATAAGATTGTCCTTGCTCAGGGCAAGACCAGTATCAACGGTCCTCACCAGGGTGCGTGGGTACATAATAAGTATAATGAGGACTGGTTCATCCATTTCCAGGACAAGGAAGCCTATGGTCGCGTGGTTCATCTGAATCCTGTCGATTGGTCGTCAGGCTGGCCTGTCATGGGTCACAATGGTGAACCCGTCACTACTTTCGCGAAGCCAAAAGCTTCGAGTACAACGGTCGTCAATCCCGTTGAATCTGATGAATTCAATGCTCCTGCTATCGGTCGTCAGTGGCAGTGGCAGGCCAACTACGACGAGAAGTTTGGCATGCCTACCGCTTTCGGTACTATGCGTATCTATACTCACAACCATCAGCCCTCAAACCTATGGTTGGTGCCGAACATGCTGTTGCAAAAGACTCCTGCCGACGAATTCACCGCCACAGCGAAGATACGTTTCACGTCGAAGGCCAACGGTCAGATGGGAGGGCTCATCATGATGGGCCTCGACTATCAGGCACTTGTCGTCCGTCGCTTAGGGAAAGAGTTCCAATTGCTGTTGCTTACCTGTCGTGATGCCGACAAGGACAAACCTCAGGATGAGCAACTCATTGCCACATTGAAACCCACGGCCGAGGACAAAACTGACTATAAGCCTGGCATCCACGAGGACATATACTTGCGTCTCCGTGTCAGCAATGCCGAGACTGGTGTTGCTCATGGCGGCAAGCCCGTTGTCCGCTTCGCCTACAGTCTCAATGGCAAGCATTTCACAGACTGCGATGCTACTTTCCAGATGCGCCAGGGCAAATGGATTGGTGCCAAGTTTGGGTTCGTCGCTGTCGATAGCAACCCTAAGTCGGATCGTGGCTGGCTCGACGCCGATTGGATTCATATCACGAAATAATTAATATACAATGAATAAGTTACAGATTGTTTTTAGTGCATTATTTTTGTTGTTTACAGCACACATCTCAGCGCAAGACGTCGACGTCATGTCGGAGGACACCGTGACAGTAGAGGAACGTAATCCTTTCCTCCAGTGCGAGGATACGTGCAACCATATTCACGGCATCGACATCAGTCACTATCAGGGCAACGTTTTTTGGGAGACTGTGGGTGAACGCACCAATATGTCGTACGTCTATCTAAAGGCTACCGAGGGCGGCGACCGCATCGATGCCACCTTCGAGCGCAACATCCAGATGGCTCATCGTCATGGACTAAAGGTCGGTTCCTACCATTTCTATCGTCCGCTCACCGACCAGCGCCGCCAGTTACTCAACTTCATGTCACAGTGTCTGCCAGGCGAACAGGATCTCATACCGATGATTGATATCGAGTCGACGGGCGGACTGTCCACCGACGTCTTCTGCGACTCGCTGTTCTATTTTCTCGATCTCGTTGAGGAGGTCTACCACCAGAAACCCTTGCTCTATACCTTCCGCAATTTCTACAACCGCCACCTGCAGGGCAAGATTGACGACTATCCACTGATGGTTGCTATGTACACCGACGAACCGCCCGTACTGGCCGACAACCGCGAATACACCATGTGGCAGTACACTGCCAAGGGGCGCATCGTGGGCATCAACGGTTTCGTCGACAAAAGCCGTTTCATGGGCCGTCACAACCTACGCGACATCCGGTTCAAACATCACTAGGCCGCGCAGATGTCGTAGGGCGGAGTAGGGAGATTATTCCTCGATGTTCCTGATGGTATGCAACAGGTCGCTGGCATAGGCCTTTACCGACTGAGGTTTTAGTTTGTGGAGTGTACCTTTCGCGCGTTCCATTTCCAGTTCATAGCGTTCCAGCCGTTCGGGGTTCTTCACACCGCCCAGTGCCAATAGTTTGTCACGCAGGGCAGGGGAGGGTTGCAACATGAAGTCGTCGGCGTATGCCAACATGCCGTCCACTATCCACGGCCCCAGTCCGTATGCCTTCACCGTCTTATACAGCTGCTGCCATTTCCAATCGCTCATGGGTTCTATGGCTTCGCGGTCAGCGGGGTCGTCCAAGTAGATGAGCCGTTCTATGTTTCGTTGAATAATGTCCATTATGAATATCGTTTAGGGTATCTGAAAAGTATCGAGAACAATGCCGCTATGCCAATGGCCAACGGATAATATAAATAAGGTATAATGGCTACGGGATTCAGTCCCGCTAGTCCAGCAGCCATCAGCAACTGAGCGCCGTAGGGTATCACGCCCTGCATCATACACGAGAACGTATCGAGTATTGACGCCGCCTTGCGGTTGTCCACACCATAGCGGTCGCCAATGTGCTTTGCTATGCCGCCAACGGTGATGATGGCCACCGTGTTGTTCGCCGTACACAGGTCCACCAGCGACACCAGTGCCGCTATCGACAGCTCCGCACCGCGCTTCGTGCTGACGTGTCGTGTCAGTCGTTCTATCAGGTAGTCTATGCCGCCGTTGTGGCGGATGATTTCCAGCAGTCCGCCGGCCATCATGGTGATGATGATGAGCTCACCCATGCCGATAATGCCCTGACCCATGGCCTGCATCCATCCATACACGTCGTACGAACCTTCCACCATGCCGATGATGCCCGTCAGTATGATGCCCAGTGTCAGCACCGCCATCACGTTCATGCCGAACACCGCCGTCAGCAGCACGGCCACGTAAGGCACTACCTTCAGTACGCTCACAGCAGGTACCGTCGTCGGCGAGCTGATGCCCTGGCCCATGATAATGTACACCAACAGTATAATCACTGCCGCCGGCACGACGATAAACGAGTTGACACGGAATTTGTCCGACATCCGGCAACCCTGCGTCGATGTCGCCACGATGGTCGTATCCGAGATGAACGACAGGTTGTCACCGAATAGCGAACCGCCCACCACGACGGCCGTCATCATTGCTACCGATGTCCCCGTCTCCGCGGCCACACCAGCCGCAATGGGCGTCAGTGCCACGATGGTTCCCACGCTCGTTCCCACGCTCAACGATATAAAGCATGCCGCCAGAAACAATCCCGCCAGCAGCATGTTGCCCGGCAACAGCGTTAGCACCAGGTTCACCGTCGCGTCTATCGACCCCATTGTCTTCGCCGAGTGCGCAAAAGCTCCCGCAAGGATGAAGATCCAGATCATCAGCATCATCTGCTTCGTACCTGCTCCGTGGCTGTAGATGTCGATGCGTTTACCCAACGGGATGCCACCGCACACAACGACAGCATACATCGATGCCACCATGAATGCTACCGTGATAGGAACCTTATAGAAGTCCCCTGCCACGATGCTCGTCACCAGATATATCACCACAAACACCCCGATGGGCGACAGTGCTAACAGTCCTTTCTTCATATTCGACTGCAAAACTACAAATAAAAGCGCAAAGAACCAAAGAAAATCCACATTTCTTTTGCATTTATCTTAATTGTTTCGTACCTTTGCCGCATGGAAATCATCGAACAAAGCATTATCCCCAAGAGTCCTGCGAAGAAATGCGAGGACGGCATCGTCATCACACGCGACTATATCGCCGTCATCGACGGCTCCACGTCGAAGACCGACCGCCGTTTCAGCTTCTTCCGCTCCAACGGACGCTACTGCATGCAGCTTGTCAGCCGCTACATACGCCATGCTAAGGGCAACCTCACCTGTCGCCAGTTCTGCAATGGCGTCTCCGCTGCCGTCGCACGTCATTACAGCCGCAGCGACATCCAGCGACTCGCCCTCCATCCCGAGGAACGGCTCACCGCGTCGGCCGTCGTCTTCAGCCGTCTCAACCGTGAGATATGGATGATTGGCGACTGCCACTGTCTCGTCGGTGGACAATACTACGACAATCCCAAGCCCTACGAACAGGAACTTGCCGAGCAGCGTGCCGACATCATCAGCCGCAGCGGTCTGCCTCCTGAACATTTCCTCCATCACGATACCGCCCGCGACGCCATCATTCCACACATGCTCGAAACCATGCAACAGCAAAACAAAACCTATGCCGTCATTGACGGATTCCCCATTCCGCAGCAGTGCGTGCGCGTCATCACACTCGACTTCCAACCCTGGGAAATCGTCCTTGCCTCCGATGGCTATCCCTTTCTACTGCCAACACTCGCCGAATCCGAGCAACGCCTGAAACGTCAGCGTCGTGACGACCCACTCAACATCGGAACCTTCAAGGCCACGAAAGCCTTCCTCCCTGGCAACAATTCCTTCGACGACCGCGCCTACATCCGCTTTCGCGTCTGACCCACAAGTTCCCTTCCGGCAAACACCTCCAAAATTGGTTGTAAATACGTAATAAACAAGTAATAAAAAGAGTACACCCGCAGGGGCTCGAACCCTGGACACCCTGATTAAGAGTCAGGTGCTCTACCAACTGAGCTACGGGTGCATCAAATTTTGACGATTAAAACAGCACTCTTGCTGATTTGCGGGTGCAAAGGTACTGAGTATTTTTCAATCTGCCAAACTTTTTGCGAACTTTTTTTCAAAAAAAGATGAAAAAAGGCTCGAATTCCGAAGAAACGAGCCTTTTTATTATGCAAATTGTGATGATTCAGATGAATAAGACGGTCAATCCAGCCATCACAATCGATACCATAGACATCAGTTTGATGAGGATGTTGAGCGAAGGACCGGAAGTGTCCTTGAACGGGTCGCCAACAGTATCGCCAACGATGGTAGCCTTGTGGGCAAACGAACCCTTGCCACCAAAGTTACCTTCCTCAACCATCTTCTTGGCATTGTCCCAAGCACCACCAGCATTGGCCATAAAGACAGCAAGGGTGAAACCACCGGCCAATCCACCGACGAGCAAACCCAGTACGCCAGCCACGCCAAGAACGCAACCTACGACGATAGGAATAGCAATGGCAAGCAGCGATGGGAATATCATTTCGTGCTGTGCGGCACGGGTTGAAATCTCTACGCAGGAACCATAGTCGGGCGTACCTGTACCTTCGAGAATACCAGGAATCTCGCGGAACTGACGGCGAACTTCCTCAACCATCTTCTGGGCAGCACGACCGACAGCCTCCATGGTGAGTCCGCAGAACAGGAAGGCCGCCATAGCACCGATGAAAGCGCCTACAAGTACCTTAGGATTCATCAGGTTCACCTGGAAGTAGTTCATGAAGTCGGGAATGGTGGCATTGGCTGCGGAAATAGCCTCGCCCTTGACATTCTCCATCATGACACCAGCACGATCCATTGCAATCTTGATTTCCTCGATATACGAAGCAAGCAGAGCCAATGCCGTGAGGGCAGCAGAACCGATGGCAAAACCCTTACCGGTAGCAGCGGTGGTATTTCCAAGAGCGTCGAGTGCGTCGGTACGATGACGAACTTCTTCGCCAAGTTCACTCATCTCGGCATTACCACCTGCATTGTCGGCAATAGGTCCGTAAGCGTCGGTTGCCAGTGTAATACCCAGCGTCGAGAGCATACCCACAGCAGCAATACCAATGCCGTAAAGTCCGTGAGCCAGACTCTCACTTGACATCGAGAGGTCGAAGCCATTGGCAAAGCCAAAGCTGAGAATGATGGCGACACCGATTGTAATCACAGGAATGCAGGTCGAAATCATACCCGTGCCTATACCTTTAATAATAACGGTGGCGGAACCCGTCAGACCGGCCTCAGAGATTTTCTGGGTGGGCTTGTACGAGTGAGAGGTGTAATATTCGGTAGCTTGACCGATGATGACACCGGCAGCCAAACCGCTGATAACAGAGAGCGACAGACCTAACCAGTTTTCGATACCGAGGAAATACAGGATGCCGAAAGTGGCAATGGCAATGAGGATAGCACTGACGTTGGTGCCGAGCGACAGCGACTTTAGCAGGTCCTTCATCGTTGCGCCTTCCTTGGTGCGAACCAAGAAAATGCCGAACAGCGACAGGAAGACACCCACAGCAGCAATCAACATTGGCGCAATGACGGCACGCAACTGAACCTCAAGGCCTGCAACGGAGAAGGCTGCAGCACCAAGTGCAGCAGTACTGAGCACAGAACCGCAATAGCTCTCATAGAGGTCAGCACCCATGCCAGCCACGTCGCCAACATTATCGCCAACGTTGTCGGCAATGGTAGCGGGGTTGCGCGGGTCGTCCTCGGGAATGTCAGCCTCGACCTTACCCACGATGTCGGCACCCACGTCGGCAGCCTTCGTGTAGATACCTCCGCCAACACGGGCAAACAACGCCTGTGTCGAAGCACCCATACCGAATGTCAGCATAGTTGTTGTGATGGTGATAAGCGAATCGTCGGTGAATCTGTTCAGCGCAATGAACCAGATGGCAATGTCGAGTAGGCCAAGACCTACGACG
>CADCDY010000108.1 GCA_902800245.1 uncultured Prevotellaceae bacterium | reverse complement strand
CTGGTCGTTGATGTTCGACACCTGAGTGATCAAAGCGCTTTTCTCCTTAAGAGTCATTTTTCATTTTCTTCATATAATTGTTATTTTCTCCTTTTACTTTTACTTCTGGTTCTGCTTGATGACGCGGTCAACGAGTGTCATTCCATAAGTCTCGTAGAGCGTTTCGGCAAAACTGCTGGGACTCTTTTCCATGCCGGCGAAGTCCATGTAGATGATACCTACCGAACCCGTATGGCTGGACAGCCAGTCGGCTGCCACCTTGTTGGCCTTGACTGCATTATCGCGATAGCTGTCGGAGAACGGCAGTCCAAAGTATGCCGACGGGAAGTTAATTACCCATGCGGGCTTATCAGCCGTCATGTCGCGTCCAACGGCAGCTTCCAGCGTGCTGACCACCAGTTCGTCCTTACCCTCGCGGTCCCATTTTCCCCAGAAGTCCTGCACCCAGAGCGGAGTCTCCACACCGTCGGCGCCCGTGATATGACCTTTCATCAGCTCCTTCTGTCCTTTTTCAACCACCCATCCGTAGCAGTATCCGCCAACAGGCTGCTCGGCATATTTCTGTAACGAGAGCATCAGCACGTGACCACGCATCTCGCCTACCGTGAGTCGGGGCTTGAAGTCGGCAAACATGCTGCGGAACTCGGCACTGTTCAGCAGTTCCGTAAACTCCTTGCCCCATGCCGTCTTGTCGGAGGTAGCGCTGAGGTCTACCGTCAGCAGACAGAACTCAGAGGGATTGGCAGCAAGGAACTCCTTCAGCTGCTGGAAGAAATCGCTGACCAGCAACTTCGTGTACATGATGCCATGCGAGCAGCGCAGCACGTAGTTGGCGCCGTCGTGCATGCGTTCCGGACGCAGGTCGAACACGCGCATTCCCACCTTCAGCTGTTCCTTGATGGTCAGGTCCTGCGTCTTTGCCGATACCTCGGCTATCTTGCCCAGGTCCTTATAAAACCAGCCGTCAGCCGTGCAGGCATCATGGCTTCCGGGCAGCGACAGGTCGGCCACGAGACGACTGTCGGCCAGCCCCTTCATCCATTGGCTGTTGTCCACGTCCATGGGCTTATAGTCGTCCACGTTGTATTTCGGCTTATCACTGCCGCCATTCTGTTCCAAGAAACTGTTCAGTATTGCCATCGTCTCGTCGTCAGCACGCACCAGCGTCAGCGTCTGGCCGTCCACGCCCTTGGCAGTAATGGTCTCATTGCCATATGTAACGTTCCACTTCTGCGGATAGCTCTGGTCCCAATTGTTACTCAGCGTGATGGCTACCGTCCCGTCCGTTGCAGAGCTGTAGGTGAAAACGCCATAGCCCAGAATACCATGCACCATCACAGGCTCCTCGCTTTCGTCGTTGAAGAAACAGCGTTGGAAGTCGCCCGTTCCGTCAGCCCGGAAGTTATAGATGTCAATCACCACACTACAGGAAACGGTCTCAGCATCACTGCTACCTTCCTCCTTGGCCGTGCCCGACGCTTCATAAACGTCGTACCATGCCCCGCCGCTCACCTTCTCAGCCATCGGACCGGGCGACACCAGCGTCGGCTCGTTTTTGTCATCATCCTTGCTGCACGATGTCAGCGTCATCATTACGCCGCAAAAGACCATGGTGAGTACCAGTGGTCGGATGGCGGCCATCATCCATAAGTTCTTTTTCATCATTATCCTTATCATTTCTTTCTTTTTCAAATCATATCTCCTCGTCCAATTCGAGTTGCGGGGCGTTCTGTTCTCCGCCGCCACTATAACATATAATCATAGGCCGTCGAACCTTTATAATTTTCATTCGGGGCTTACCATAATTCTTCTTCTCCATAATTCTAACCATTTATTTGATAACCTTTTTACCCTTATATATGTAGATACCCTTATTGGGCTTGCCGTTGAGTTGTCGGCCCTGAAGGTCGTAGTAGTGTTCAGTACCGTCGGCATCAATGGTCTGAATGACTGGGCTGATGCCTGTCGCCTCACCAAACTCACCGTCACTGTCAAACTCATCGGCTGGGAAGTCAGCCACGTCACCGCTCTCCTCGCCGTTCTCAGTGTGGATGTATTTCGTTTGAGCGATGATGAAATCCAAAGGCTCCATGGCTGAGAAGTACGCAATGAAGGGATAAGTGAAGGCTTTTGTATATCCCTTTGGCGGATACTGGAACGTCTTGTCCTTCTGAGCGATATAGATATTATCCCTAAATATCTCATCGTTTTCAATTCTCCTGAACGTACCACACCACCAGCCAATTTGCTTGCTGGCGTCGGCATTGTTGACTGCCTGTGGTTCCTTGGGGGTGGGTACAATTATGACGTTCCGGCCCGTCAAAGGCATCGAACCTTTATTAATTACTATCATGTAAGGCTCACCTGCCTTCAGAATGGGGAAGTCGTTGGTGAACTGGAACACTTTATTGACTAAGTCTACTTCGTGGAGCTTATACACGCTGATATCGTCAGCATTGTCCAACTTCAGAATATCAATATCGAATGGCAAGCAGACACTAAAAGCCTTACTCTTCCATGTGCCGTCGGCCGCCTGTGTAGCTTCAATTGTGCGACCTTGAAGAGTAAGGTCGTAGCCAATTTGTTCTGCGGTCAGTCCGGTAATAGCCTGCAGCAGGAACTCGTCGCGTTGGTGCAATCGAGTTAGGAAATCGGTATTGTCTTCCCTCTTATCCGGCATCAGTTTCGCACGCGGGTCGCTGAGTGTCGGGGCGGTGAAGTAGCAGTTCTCCACGGTGCCGTTGCGGCGGTAGCCTACGACGGCATTGACTTCGGCAGAGCCAGTAATACCATTGCCGAGCGCAATGCTGTTGCCGACATAACCTGTAGTGAGGAGACCCGCAATGCCACCAACACCCGAAAGGCCCTTCACGGTGGCCTGACTGGTACAGCCCGTCACCTTGGCACCATTGCCATTGACAACGCCTACAACGCCACCGGCATTGGCATCACTCTCTACGATGACATCCTTCAGCACGTGGCAGTTCTCAATGCCGGCATTGCCAAATACAGCAGCGGCGACAACTGCCGCGCCGTTACCCTTGAACGCGCTGTTCGTGACGACGACATTCTTGATGGTCGCATTACCCTCCAGTGATCCGAACAGTGAGGCTTCTTTGGGTGCTGCCAGACTGATGTTCACGCCGCTGATGACGAAACCTGCACCTGACGGGCGTGAAGTTGTTCTCCACCGTCTTGTCGAACGCGATGTTGGCGCCCTGACGGAAGTACTTGCCCTGAACCGAGGCAGCGTCGTTGTTGAAGGACTCCGCCATTTCCTTCAGCTGTCTGGCGTTCTTAATCATATAAGGTGAGGCTTCCGTACCTGCGCCCTCCCAGTAGTAGGGCAGCTTCTTGTTGAACGTGCCACTGGCATTGGGCTCGAAGACGAGGCTGAGGGTGCGCACGGCTTGGCTGCCGTCGGGCTGAATCTTCGTATGCACATAAAGGAAGTTGCTGAATCCAGTGACGGCGTTGTCTGTAGAGACGAATTCGTTGCCGTCGAACATCACTGGTTCTATACCTTCCTCCCGCTCGACAGCCAGCGGCTCGTAGGTGCCGATGAGATTGTAGTTATCGTCGAAGGTGACTGCGCCCTGCACGTCGTCAATGATGACATTGTTGAAGGTGGGATGTTGCACATCGGTACCTTTGTCGTAGAAGCAATAATAATAAGGCACGCCCGCCTCTATGCTCGAGGCATACTGGAACTCGACCTTGAGGCTTTGGCCGTTCAACTCCGACCGGTTGGCCTGATAGAGTGTGGCCCCTTCGAGCGGCGATCCGCTGAGTGTGGCGTTGAAGGGCAGACAGATGGGATGCAGACGGCCGTCCTTTACTATTGTCAGGTTGTTGATGGTGACCTCGGCCCTGAAGCCGTAGTACTTGTCTAACGTCTTGGTGTTCTCCTCGTCAGTGTCGAGGGCATCGAGAATAATGATGCGGGGCTGATAGAGGGTTACCCTCTGCCAGTTTTCAAACTGATAGGTAATGCCAGGCGCCTTATTGTAAGCAGCTGTCGCCATGTAGAACGCCTCACCCAGCGACTCCTCGGTAGGTTCTACGCGGCCGCGGAGATCCTCAGTGGCTGTGCCTTTGACGGTTACCGGCTCGCTGACGAGCGGATGGGTCAGCGTCACCTTAGCCTCGCTGAAGTCGTCGCTCCACTGCCAGTCCTCCTTATAATTAAATCGGTAGCGGGCGTAATAGGTACAATCCATAGATGGCGTAAAGGAAAAACCTGCTGCCAGCAGTAGGTCCTGCTCATTATCCTTCATCTCGATGCCGTCAGGGGCTTGTGTACCGGGCAGATAGCCCATAAAGACCAGTCCGTCGACGGCAGGAGGTGCCGGCAGCGTTGTTTCCATTCCCTTGATGACCAGATATTCGTCAGCGGTATAGGTCTTGCCGTCGGTGGTCTTTTGGATGGTCATCGTCCACCAGTCGGAAACGGCTTCCCTCTGGCCACAGACACACACGCCGCCTTTGTAGGTGTGGGCTTCTTCGACCTTGTAGTTACAATGTCTACACAGATGCCAGTGCTTCGTGTCGTCCTTCTTGCTATAGGTGAACTCCGCATGGGTACACGGCGAAATGATGACGTAGGTGTTGCTGTGGTTCATGCACATTTCCACACGCTTGTCAGTCAAGGCATAATGCAGGTAGTCGCCCTGCCGATACTGGGCATCGGTGATGGCACCGTTGTGGTTGCTCCACATGACCTTCATCTGGTCGCCCAACGCTATTTCGCCATCGTCATAAATCAGGTGACCGCCTTCAGCAGTAATGGAACCGATGGGCGCTGCACTGTATTTGTTGCTGTGTTTGGTGACAGCCTCCACAATGCCGCCCGTAATGGTAACCTTGCCGCCATTGCCACTATCGCCGCCACCAATGCCGGGAGCAGCATAGTCGCCTTTTTCGTAGCCTGAAGCATAGAGTTTGCCGCCCGTCACTTCGAGCGTACCTCCCGGCTGGTAGCCAGAACCGCCAATGCCGGCAGAGGCATATCCACCATAGGCATAGACCTCACCGCCATGGATGTGCACATCACCGCCTTTGCCAGAACGTCCGCCACCGATACCTGCTCCCTCGCTGTTGCTTTCAGAAAGTATGCCACCACGGGCTGTCACCTTGCCGCCCCAGATCGTTACCTTGCCACCATCCCCGAGATATCCGCCACCGATTCCGGCACTCCAGCAATCTCCTTTGGCGTCAATCACACCGCCGTAGATGGTGATGGGGCCGCCTTGATGGCCATTTTCTCCACCACCGATGCCCGCACCGGATGAAGTACCGGGACTTGCCGTAACTTTACCGCCAAAGATGACAAGTTCGCTGTTGGAGTCAATCTGGCCTTTATAACCGCCTCCGATACCTGCACCGCCAAATCGATAGCGGGCATGTAAAGTCGAGATGTCGCCACCATGGATATAGAGCGAACCCATGTTTTTACCATTACTGGAGCCAATGGCTGCACTTTGGTCATGAACGTCGTTAAAGACGGTTATCTTTCCCTGCTTGTCGCCGTCCGACTGACTATAGACATACAGTTTGGCATTGTCCGAGGCATTTATCCTCAGCAGACAAGCCTTCAACACGCATCCGTCGGACAGAATGAGGTGTACCTCTCCCTCAAAGGTGATCACATCGCGCTTTGCCTCGCCTTTCACCACATACCAACCGCTTTTCAGCGTTTCATTATCGTTGTGCCTATCACCCGTAAACTCTCTACAGTCGTTACGCGTCTTCGTCTCGGTCTTCACCTGCTTGCCGGCACTGTCCCAGGAACGTTCCAAATAGGTGACCTGAGCTTGAGCCGTCAGCACCGAGAACAGACTGATCAGACAACAGGCGGAAAACAAATATCGTCTCTTCATCTCACTTCTTACCTCTTATTTCTCACCTCTCACCTCTTACCTCTTACATCTTACATCTTACTGCACTTTCACCACATAGCCGTTGCGCAGCTTGATGTCCGAATTGTCGCAACGCCAGTAGATGGTAAACTGCTTCACCCCTACCCCTTCGGCAATGCCGGGCAGCTCGTCTTTATGTGAGTCGAGCACGCGCTTGGCATTCTTGATGATGGCCGTGGCGGTCAGCACACTCTTCTCACTACTTTCGTAAATGATGAACATATCGGAGTAAATGTCGGGGAAGTTGCGTTTGAGTTCTTCCTCCAACTGAGTCTGCACACCCCGTGAGTAAGTGCCGCCATACCATTCGTCGATGGTTACGAACATACGCCAAGTCTGCACATAGCGGTTGGGCTGCAGCAGTTCGTGGCTATAGGTTTCCACAGGTGTCTCGGCGCGGTATGTTGTCTTGTTACCCGACTTGTTTTCAACGAGTAGCAGGCCCGTTTCGGGTTTCGACTCCACCTCCAGGGTGTATTGTCCGCTGGGGTTCTCCACCGACCAGCACGCGTCGTTCGAGATGTTGGCATCGTTCACCAGAATCTCTGGCATGATTTCGTGTTTCCATTTGTAAGGTTCACCCGTCACCTGCAGCTCCTTGCCGGTATAGGTCCATTTCACCTTGGTGCCGGTGGTGTTTTTCACCACAGCCAGGTCCTTGATGCTCTTTGAGTTGCCCATGGCGAACGAAGAACCCGTTGTACTGCCAAAAGTATGGCCAAAGCCAGCACCTCCCATAAGTGTCAAGCCTTTTCCAAACATCCAGCCACCTTTGACTGATAGTGTGTAATTTCCCCCGGCGCTGCTTGATGAACTCGAGGTCAGGTTCACCGACTCAGTGATTACCTGGTTCGCCGTCTCGGGAGTTGCTGCCTCACCTTTGATGAAGCCGTTCTTACCCTTCAGGTTCATCGATGTCTCATATTGCGTCAGGTAGTTGCCATACAGCAGGTCATTTTTCCCAAAACCTGTGGCCTTGCCCCACTGACTGTCGCTATAGCCACGGGCAAAGAAGAGATCCACCCCGCTGCTGTTACCCATCGCCAGTACCACGTTCTGACTGATGTAGTAGTAGTCGCGCTTGTTGGTGAAATTATGGACTGCCCACGAGCGTAGTGTCATCTGACAGGCTTTGAGCCTACGGGCAGATTTTTTACTGGGCATCGTGTAGTTGATGTTGCCGTAATGCGTAAACGTCTCAGAGGCACTGATCAGGTCGTTGATAGCCTGACTGCCATTGGCACGACGCTGTGCGCCGGCAGCCTCCTGCTCCTCCTGCTGTTTTTTCTCCTCGGCTTTCTCGGCCTCCATGGCATTAATCCACTGAGCGGCACCATCGGCCATCAGACCGTAATGGTAGGCAGTAGGCTCGTCGTCGCTATCCATGGGGTCTTGATAGAAGTAGTCGTCGGCTCCGAAAATGACCATCTCGCCACATATCTCGTCGTTGTTTGTCGCACGCGTGTAAGCATTGAGATTAGCCCGACGCGTCGCCATGCGTCCTGCCAGCGAGGCCTCGACGGAGGCTGCTGCCTGTTCAGGAGTCAGCACGAAGACGTCGTCGATGGAGTCGGTCACGATGGCGGAAATAGCCTTCATGACTTTGTCGTTGAACACATCCAGCTGCTGTTCGGTCGGTGTGGCGATGGCCACATAGCCGTCATACATCAGGGTGATGGCCATTTGTTTCACCTGTTCGTCGTTCAGGCTGCTGATGTCGCTGCCTTTCACCAGTATCAGCCTGGTGTCGGTCATAAACGACGCCGTCACCTGCGGCAGGCGCTTGATGAGTGCTGCACCGGTGGACAGCTCGGGAAACTGGCTGAACGATGCTGCCGGCAGTTCGGCGGTAACGCGTACGGCCATCTGGTCCGTCGTAGGCTCCTCCCACGTGTACTCTGTGCCGGGGTTATCACCATTGTCGTCACTATTGTTGTCGTCACTGCACGCGGTCAGTGCCGTCGTGCCGATGATCATGAGGATGCTCAGCATCCATTGTATGTATTGTCTTAACTCCATAACTCCTTAACTCCATAACTCCTTAACTCCATAACTCTTTAACTACTCCACTACCACCTCGTAGCCTTGCTTTGTCTCACGATTCTTGTCCGAGCTCCAGGTGATGGAGAACTTCTTGATGCCGAAACTCTTGGCCATCGCCTGCAGGATGTCCTTATAGACATCGAACACATTTTTCGTATAGGTAATGATGCCGGTAGCATTTTGCAGGCTTTCGTCCGTCAGTTCACCTACCTCGAACACGCTTTGGTAGAGGTCGGGGAATTTCTTGATGAGCGCCTGCTGCAAGTCAGACTGTGCGCCTTGTTGGAAACCCTCTCGCCATTCCAGCACCCGGACATACATACGCCACGTGTGTACCGCACGGGCGGGCTGAGCCAGCTTGATCACCCAATTGTTATCGAAGGTCGTCTTCGTGTGTTGCACGCTCGACACCCCCTTGGAATTAAGCAGCAGCACACCCGTCACAGGATAGGAACCGATGTTCAAGGCATACTGTCCGCTGGCGTTCGTCACCGACCAGCACGCGTCATTCACCAGATTGGCGTCGTTCACCAGTATCTCTGCCGGTTGTTCGTGTGTTTTGTTTCCAGCGCCAGAGGCCTTGGGGAGTTTACCATTATAGCTCCACTTCACCTCTGTGCCGTTGGTATTCTTCACCACATCCAGGTCCTTGATACTCTTCGAATTCGTCATGGCAAACGAATTGCCGTCAGTGACATTCGTGCCTCTCTTGAAATCATACCTTCCTTCTACACCAAACGTCCCTCCTTGCACACCACCCATAAAGGAAAACGAGTGGGAGGTGGTGATCTGACGTGAGTGCGACGTGGTGGCGTTCACCGACTGCGTGGTCATCTGGTTGGCCGTCTCGGGCGTTGCCGCCTCACAGTGGATGACGCCTGTCGTCTTACTGTCCACCGGCTGTAAGTCCATCGACGTTTCATATTGCGTCAGGAAGTTGCCATACCACAAGTTGCCGGTGGCCTTTCCGTCCTTGTTTATCTCCGTCATCCAGTCTGTCGGTGAGTAATATCTGCAGAAGAAGGGGTCGAACTCGCCGCTATTTCCCATTCTCAGCAGCACGTTCTGGTTCACATAGTAGAAGTCCTTATGGTTAGCCACATCGTGAACGCCCCAGGTGCGCAGCGTCATCATCACACGGTCAGTACGGTAGATGATATCGCTCTTGCCAGACGTCTTGCTGGCGTCGCTGGCCCTGAAGTACATCTGTCCGCTCTTCGTAAACGTCTCGCTGGCATTCATGATGTCGTTGATGGCCTTGGTGCCGGAAGCACGATGGGGAGTACGACGGGCTGCAACACCCTCCACCTCGTACCACGCATCCTCGTCGTCAAACTGCGCCTCGATATCGTTCAACCACTGCGCAGCACCGTCGGCCACGAGTCCGTAGTGGTAGTCGGTAAGTTGCCAGCCCGTTTCGCCGTCAGCCTTTCCGCTCGTCTCGTCAGCCACGATATTACCATCGCAGTCGGTGAAGTACGTTGTCACCTCACCTTCCACGTCCAGCGGTTCTTCGAAATAGCAGTCGTAGGGCCCGAAGATGATGATTTCGGCACACGCCTTGTCGGCACCTGCCGCACGCATGTGATTCATCAGGTTCTCGCGGCGCAGCGCCATACGGCCTGCCATCGACGCTTCGACGGTAGCTGCCTGCTCCTCAGGCGTCAGGTCGAACAGTTCGTCGGCCGTCTTCTCCACTATCTTCGCCATAGCGGCCTCGGTCTTTTCCATAAATGCGTCGAGTTGTCCCTGCGTAGGACGTTCCAGCGCCACATAGCCGCCGTAGTTCAGCAAAATGGCCCACCATTTCCGTGTCGTTCGTAAAGGTGCCCGTCACTTTCGGCAGACGTCTGATGAGTGCCGCACCTGTCGACGAATTGGCAAACTCGCTCAGCGACGCCGTCGTCAGGTCCGCTGTCACGCGGACAGCCATCTGGTCGGTCGTCGGCTCCTCCCATGTCACCTCCGGCGGTGTCGTGTTGCCACCGTCGTTGTTGTTGTTGTCGTCGTCGCTGCTGCTACACGACGTCAGCACCGTTGTGCCGATAATCATGAGGATGCTCAGCATCCATTGCATATATTTCATAACTTTGAATTATTTATTCACGTACTTGAACTTTGTTCGAGTACGTTCTCGTTCGATAATGCATGAGCATGCTCAGCATTATTCTCACTTATTCACGTACTTACGTCCCTTGTAAATCACCAAACCTTTTTGGGCCTTATCCACACGCTGGCCCATCATGTTGTAGATGGGGGCATCGACGCTATACATCGTGGCGGGGGTAGCCTGTCGCTGGCCGTCGATGGTAACGGCGTCAATGGCCGAAGTGTTCAGAATCTTCTTCAGACCAGCCAGAGCGTCAATCTTGCCATAGCCGGCTTGTATCTTGTTGCCGGAAGGAATGTTGGCGACATCAGTCGTCCAAGTGTCGTTGACGCAGGTTTCCTTCAGGACGCTCTTGATTTCGTTGACGGTCAGCGTGGGCTTGGCCTGCAGCCACAGGGCAATGATACCGGCAGCATGCGGACAGGACATGGAGGTTCCCTGCTCCAGCGTATACCAGTTACAACGATTGAACTTGTCGATGTTCCCAATGAGGAAGTTCTTCGCTTCATTACTCTCCGGGTTGGGCACAGCACCACCAGGATTATTGGCATCCGCTATGAAAGTCGAATAATCGTAGTTGTTAGCGGCAGAGATGGTGCCCTGTCCCGGGGCGATGATGGTAGGATAGGGCTTGCCGTTGTCGTCGGTGCCCCAACTGGAGAAGTCGGAGATTTCGCCTATTTGATGAACCTTGCCGGTAAATGTTGACTCCGGGTAACTCCTGTCGTTGCCTTCCCAGGTTTTCCACCCTGGGCGGGTGATGTACGAGCCGACACTGATGACGGCATCATTGCAGATATTGGTGTTGAAGGCGATGTCGCCGTTGCCCTTCGTCCAGCCGTTGGCAGCAAAGTCGTAACCGTCAGCAACGGTGGGAGCGTCGAAGCAAGGTTCCGCGTTGTTATCGCCATTGCATATCAACTTGAGGTTCTGTCCATCTTGGGATGTGGCGACAACGGCCAGTCGGTATTTGGGGGCATCCAGTTTTACGGCTGTTTCCATTAAGTTCAAATAATATACGACGGCTTTCTTGTCAGGAGTAGCGGTTTCACAATCGGAGTCCTTTATCAAATCAAAGTTCTCCATCACCGCACCCGATTTCTGGTGTAGCACGTGATTACCTATGTCCATCACCTCACCCGTAGTAATATCTACCACCTTCAGCGCAATGGTAAAGTCCTGATAGTCGGAAGCGTAGAAAGTGTAGAAACAGTTATAGACAGCAGGGGCTGTAGCTGTCACTTCCGTGGCAGAGCCCATCACGGACTTCGTGGTACCCGACTTGACTATCGACTGCCAGTTGGCGGCGGAGTTCGACGAGCTTATCAGCACAACCCGCCCCGGCTTGGTGCCGTTTTGTGTCTCTTCTCTCACCGTTTCGGCAATAAAGTCACTGCCGTCGTGCAGGAACAGAATGCTACCCATACTGATACTCACTACGGCAGGCTTGCTGACCTCGTCTGCATATTTGAAGATTTCCTTGATAAATCCGGCAATGTTGGTGGTGGAGGAATAGGTATCCAGTCCGCACAGGACAATATCCACCTCAGGAGCAACGCCCTGCTGTCCGTTGCCCAGTTCTGTGCCTGCAGCTGTAGCTGCTGTGTGCGTCCCGTGCGATGTCGTCATATTGTCGGTTATAAAACCCGTGACTCCTTCACTGGTAACATAGTCGTAATTACCCTTATCATCTTTCATCATGAAAGCCTTTACAACGCGCGTCGAGCCGTCAGCATTGCGGAAGGCTCCGTGGTTGTAGTCGATACCCTGATCGATGATGCCCAATACGACACCCTTGCCGGTATAGGCTTGGGGCAATCCGGCAGCAGTGGCCTTGGCGGCTTCTACAATCTGGTCAGCCTTAGTCTCCTTACGCGCCACGTCGTTCGTTGGTCGCAGCATTTCGTCAGCCTTCACGTAGCTGATTTCCTCTACATCTTCCAACTCCTGCAGTTTGTCTGCGGGAATGTTCAGTGCCACCATCTTGCCAATCTGGAAGCGCACCTCGACACCCATCTGCTCCAGGCGGGCAGTGGGACACTCGGCACCTTCCTTCAGGATAGCGATGCCAGAGAAGGATGCTATCGTACCGTCTGCGTTGAAACTGACGGCAATCGTCTTGTTCACCGCCTTGGGGTCAAGAGGTTCTGCACCCTGTGCACGACGCTGTGCACTCTTTTCTACCAGCTGTGTCAGTCGCTGGTCAATCTTCTGTGCGTTGACGCCAACTACCACCAGCAGCAGCGTCATCATCATCATCAATCTTTTCATCATCATTCTAATTTTAACTATTTCAAATCACTTCTATCTTTTAGCCTCGTGCAAGCAGCTTCGCGGCCTGGCCGCAAGGCTGCGATTAAGCGAGAGCCAAGCAAGTTCGCTTGCAATTGGCCGAGCGTGAGCAGCCTCGCACGCTTACAGCGTCCAATGCTGCGATTAAGCGAGGGCCATCAAGCTTGCTTGGATGGCCGAGCGCAAGCAGCTTCGCGGCGTTTACGCCGCAAAGTTACGGTTTTTTTTCACTTTTTGGGGCATTTTCTACGAAAATCTTCAAAAAATCCCCGTAATCCTTTACATATATCAAGTCACAGCCCGCCGCAAATGCTAAAAAATAATAAAAAAAACACCCGATTTTAACAAATCATCTCCACAAAACGGGAGATTATACAAATAAATGAACTATTCTTCCCCTCTCCGGCGCAAACGCCCTGAAATGACCGAGTGACCAAAATGACCGATTCTTCGGAACGCCTTTATTTAGGGCTATTCCCAGAGACGAGATATAAAAAAGCAAATCCACGCCATGCAATATGACGTGGATTTTGGGTTAATTTTCCGTATTTTCGAGCAGAAAACCGCTTTCGAACGGGCTTATTACCACTGCTCGAGGGCTACCAGTCGATGTCACTGTACTCCGGGGCGAACTGGCCATTGCCGCCTAACTCATCATGTGCATTGGGATTACTTCCCGCCAACATCCGCATAGCCTGTATCTTCACAACCTTCATCTGGGGCTTGTTATATGCTTTCTTCATAGCTTTGTCCTCCTTTATTTAATGACAAATTTACGACCATTCACGATGTAGAGGCCCTTCTGCGTCGGCTTGCCGTTCAGCTTGCGTCCGTCCAGGCTATACCACGCGCCAGCCTCATTATGAATTGTGAATTGTCCATTGTCAATTGAACCGACTCCTGTCGTTTCGTCGCCCGGCAGGCCGAAGAACTCACGCGCCCCAGCCGATGCTGGCAATGCCAGCCATGCCTTGTTGGCCGCGCTATAGAATGCTGCGCCCTCGTCGGCGCCCCAGTACCAGCCGATATCCTCGCCGCTGGTGTTGTAGCTCAGTTTGTAATACTTCGCTCCGTCACCGCCGCCGTCAGTTGTCTTCGCCACGTCGCTGCCATGCAGGTAATTCGTTGTTGAGAAATCACGAGTATCTGTCGGACTGGCAAGTGAAATATCTTTGCTCTGCGTCGTAGTACTTGCCGCCGTTTGCAGCATCACCGCCGTTGCTTTCGGCACTATAGCCGAAGTTGCGGCTATCTGGTCGCCATCCGCTATCGTTTCATACGTCAGCGCATTCCCGTCGCCTTTCGCAGTCACGATACGTGCCTTCATGCCTGCTGGCAGCACAGCGTCCATCAAGCTATTGTAGTACGTCCCGTAGCCTTCCTTGGCAAAGGTGACACTGGTCATCGGAAGGAAGCTGAAGTCGTCAAAGTAGAGTAAGTAGCCCTCCTTGCGACAGCAGATGACGACATATTGCGCCTCGGCTGGGACGCTCGTCTCGTAGAGCGTCCACGCCCTGCTGCTGGCTATCACCTCATTATCTACCCAGGTGAAGGCAACATCCTTGCTGCTGGTATAACCCACCTGAAACGCCGCTTCATCATCGTAGTTCTTGTAATAGAACGACACTTTCATGGGCGATCCTCCGGCGAAGTGGGGCGAAAGCAGATACTGGTGGTGGTCAGAAAAGTAGAATCTGAATGCGTATGTGCCGCTGTGTGGATTGTCCATTTTCTCGATTATCGCGGTTCCTTCGCAATTGATCATGCGCCAACCGCCCATGCCGTTCTCGAAGCCGTCGCTGTATGGCAGGTCAACCACGTTGGCCTCGGTCTGGAAACTGTAGGTGGCGTAAGTGCTGGCATTGCTGCCGTAGAGGGCTTTCACGCGGAAATTGTAGCTCGTGTTGGGTGTCAGTCCGGAGAGGGTGACGGTGTTCGTGTTCAGCGTGGCCTCGGCAGACCATGCGGCATCGCTCGTCTTCTTGTATTGGTATGCAAAGCCCGTGGCGCCAGTGGGGGCGTTCCACGTCAGCGTGACCCCAGTTTCGGAAAGATTGGTGTCGCTGATTGTGGTGGGCTTGGCGTAGGTCGAAGACTCCTCGAAACTGAAATCGTCGATATACATCTTATAATTGTTCGTGGTGTATTTGACGGCGAAGTAGCGGGCATTGGCGGGGAACGTGTGCTCGTACTTCGCCCAGTTGCTGGAATTGAACGTAATCGGATCGCCAAACGTAAAGGCATCCTTGTCGTTGGTTGTGGTGGAATATCCCACATAGATAGTCTCGGGATAGTTGGTGGGGACTCTGTAGTAGAACGACAACGTGATGGCTTTGTCGCCGGGAACACGGGGCGAGATAAGGTATTGAGGAATTGGATTATCTTTATATTTGCCAAACTGGAAACCGACATCGCCTTCGTGTGCGGCTAGCGTCCTTATGCCGGTGCCCCAAATATGATCGACGGGATCACCAAATCGTATATCGCAATCAACCATTGTCCACCGGCCATAGCCATCCTCAAAGCCCATCTCGTAGGGCAGAGCCGTGTAGGTGGTGAAATGTAGAACCTGATAGCTGCTATTTTTGCTTCCATAGATTGTCCGCACACGGAAGTCGTAGTCGGTGCCGCCTGTGAGATTACTGACGGTGGCAGATGTACCAGTCGTTGTGACTTCCTCAGACCAATTAGCATCGCTGACTTTCTTAAACTGGTAGCCATAGCCCGTAATGGTGTTGTCAGTCTGGGGAGCCGTCCATGTCAGCGTGGCCTCTTTTTCGGTACAACTGCTCAAGGTGAGATTGTCAGGTTTGGAGAAAGTGCCGGAATAGATGTTGAAACGGATCATGCTGCGATCGTAAGCACGAAAAGAATTCGCTGTGTTGGATACTTCCAAACTTGGTACTACATAATCAGAGAATGCGAAATGACACCTATAGTCTTCGGAGATATCGCTGCAATAAAATTTGTAGTAGTTTCCGAAACTGCCGTTTGTAGGGTCAAAGCAGCATACCAAGAGGTTGCTATTGCCATCGTACTCAAATGGCGTGTCCAATTCTATAGTCACCCATCCCGCGCCTGTGGCAGAGAATGTGCCCTCGAACACTTTGTCTTCTGCACCGACCGGCACCATGTCGGTATCACTGTCAAACTTATTCTTGTCTGTATGCTTCAGATAGACCTGCACACCACCCATGGAGAATGCCGTAGAGCTGGCATAGTTGAAGGCGATGGAGGTGATAGTACCATCCATCCCTATCTCCTCGGCGGTGTAGATTTGCTCCGTCAGGGAATAATATGCATACATTACAAAGGGTCGAATGGAACTCATAGTCCTTTCTTCCCCGATGGTCACCATCACTGGCGCCGTCACGGTCACTTTCATAATGGGGCCAATCTGCAGATTTCCGTCTTGGTTGATGCTGATGGTAAAAATCTTCACCCAGTAAGTGCCTGCGTCGGCGATGGGAATGTCGAAATTGAAGCCGTGGTTGCCCGTGATGCCCTTCGCCTCGTTGACGTCGGGCCTCGGTACGTCGGCAGAATGATTATAGTTGACGTCGTACGACTTCGTGCAGGCCTCGTCGGTATAGATATACACATACAGGGGGAGGGACTGCGCCGGATAATCGGGGTCATACGCCCAGCCTTGAATGTGGATGAGTTTCTCCCCGCCCGTACAAGCATCGAGGCAACCGACTGGCTTGCTGCCAGCCCAAGCTGTCGCTGCCGTAAGCATTACTAACATCAGCGTCATCGTCAGGCGCTGGAGTGCGTCCCTAAATCCCTGTTGCCGTTTTGTTGATTTTGTCTTCATATTGTTGGTTAAGTTTGATAATTTGGCTGCAAAGTTACACATTTTTTTTGATAACAGTCGCCTTTCGGCGAGAAATCTTTCAAATCGTTCAAAAATTTTTTTATATATTTGTCAGATTTGTTGGATTTCTCTGACCGAAGTCAGAGTGTGGCGTTGCAATCTGCGCGCCAGCGCACTCCCTTTTATTTATTTTTCGAGCATAAAAAGACCTCCACGGGTCTTACGACGAGTGGAGGTTTTTCAGTTTATCAACGTAATAGTCGAGTCCGAAAATCGAACCTGCGAGTAGGAACGCCTGTCCTACGTAGAACAACAAGCCGTTTGCCACATCGTCAATCTCTATGACCTGGTAGGCCACCATGCAGATGCTGGAGAGTATCAAGCATACTGCGCAGGCATATTGAATTTTCTTTGTGGCATTCATAGCTTATAACATTGTGGTGCCTGCGCCGCCTGCGGCTCCGCCAGCAATAGTCAGGAACAACAAGCCCACGAACCTCAAAATCTTTTTTACCGTCTCACTCATAATTGTGAATTATTAATTGTGAATTATTAATTGTGAATTGTCAATTATCAATTATCAATTGTCATTGCAACGCCACACTCTCAAAGAGAGAATTATCAATTAAAAAAGAGTCGCCCCCGAAGGGGCGCTCTTTAATTTTGGTCTGCGCCGCCTTCGCCGCCGCTGCCTGCAGCCTCTACGCTGAAGACATAGCCGGAAGCAACGAGGGTGTTGTCAGCCTTCTTCACCTTGATGCTGTAGCTGCCGAGTGCTGCACCTGCTGCGGTGAACTCTGCTGCATTGCCGCTGATGGCGTGCTCGGTGCCCACCTGCGTGTCACCATTGAACAGGAGGACTGACTGCGCAGTGCCAACGTTGGTGAAGCGTACGCGGATGCTCAGGTCAGCTGTGTCGCCTGAGGCAACGACGGTGCTGCTCGATCCTACGGTCAGTGTCTGTCCGTTGACGGTTGTTGAACCGATGGCGAATGATGCTGCGGGAGTTGTGCCGCCGCTGCCGCTGCCGCTGTCGGCTGCTGCCTGACCGCCACCTGTTCCTGCATTGTTCAGGTACTGGTCTGAACCGGAGTAGATGTTGTGCTGTGCACCGTTGCCGATCATGTCGAGGCACTGCTGCATGCTGTAGGCATTTGCAGTCTCACCGGGATATGCGACGTAGGTGGTAGAGCGCTTCCATGTGTCGCCCTCCTTGCGCGAGACGATGACGAATGCAGCGACAGCGTCCTCCTCTGTGGTGTACAGGTCTTCGTACCAATAACGCAGTCCGCTTGCGTTCATCAGGAACTTGAAGTTACCTTCGTTGCGCACGCTTGGCTTGTTCACCTTTCCATTCTCGTCGAGGAATGGGGTGTCGAGCGTCAGAGGCAGGAACGTCTCGGGATCGGTCGGGTCGAGGATGACGCGAGCGAAGTTGAACTGGCTCTCCTGAATCGACGCACCCTGCTTCACGGTGCAGAACGTCAGCTGGTCACCGCGTTTCAGATTGAGCATGTTGATGATGTCGCCATACGTGGACTTGTTGGCAAGAGCGACAATCGTAGGATATACGATGTGCGTGTCGCCATCCTCAACCCAGTTGGTCTTCACCTGCGGCAGAGAACCCATGGCCACCAAGTACTGGTTAGGAGCAAATGCATGCTTCATGCCTACGGGAACGAAAGAGTACATATTCAGGAATGCGACGCCCTGCGACTGCATCTCTTCGATAGCCGCACGGCTCTTCTGAATATTTTCAGACATGAAGAGCGACATGGTCTCCTGACCTTTCTTGACACCCTCGAAGGAGTGGTCACAGATGGCCTTCATGACTGAGTACGCAGCACCAACGGTGCTCATCACGATGCGC
>CADCDY010000107.1 GCA_902800245.1 uncultured Prevotellaceae bacterium | reverse complement strand
TTTAATCTTCATAACGATCTTTTGTTTAACAATTCTTTTTTCCGGGGGTGCAAAATTACACAATATTTTGGAATGTACCAAAGATATTCCACAAAATTGTAGATATTTATTTCCCATGTGGTATAACTTCTCTTCGTTTACTTGAAATTTGGGAACTATATTCAGAAATTACACCTTATTCAATAAATAATAACAAAAGGCACCAATCTACATACTATCTTTGCAACCGAGAAAATTCCACAAATTAAATGACCGGGAAACAATAAAATTCGGTTTTTTTATTACGTTCTAAATCGCTGTGGATTAGAAGTTGTAGTACATACCGAAGCTAACTTCGCTGCCAAGGTTGAAGCCGAAAGACTTAGTGCTCTCGCTGTCACCCTTAAACTTCTCGTTCTTGTAACCGAGGAAACCGAAGTGAGAAACGAAACTCAGCTTGTCATTCAGGTTGATAGCAACACCAGGCTTCACACCAAACTGCCAAATATTGTCCTTTACCTCACCCCACTTGATGTTCTGATAACCGAAACCACCATCGATGAAGATGTTCACCTTGTCTAACTTCACTGGAGTGTAACGAACATATGGAGAAACAGTGAAAGTCTTAACCTTGTCAGTGTAAGTAACACCCTCAACCTTCGTCTTGTCCTTACCCTCACCATAACCAACTACCACGCCGATAGCCCAATCTTCGTTCAGGTTGTAACCAATCTCCGGCATGATTGACCAAACAGTCTCGCTGTCACCATCATAAGACTCAGAAGCAAAACCGAGGCTACCACCAACGTAAACCTGAGCGTTTGCAGTCATAGTCATCATTGCAACAAGTGCAATAGCAAAAATCTTTTTCATAATCTTTTTACCTTTTTTTAAATTATACTTTGGTGCCTTTCGAGCACCGTTATCTTGAAATCGTCTGCAAAGATAAGAAGTATTTTGATATTGTGTGCGCTAACAACATACTTTTTACCATTTTTCTGACAATTCCTTGATTTATGTCAGTTTTTCTTTGTAACTTTGAAGCCCAATACGCAAAAATGATAAGAATTATGAAACGAACCACACTATTTACGCTGCTGATGGTGGCCGTGACGAGCCTCCATGCACAGACGCCGGCCATTCCACGCGACGCAAAGCTGGAGGCCAAGGTAGAGAAAACCCTGGCGAAGATGACGCTGGACGAGAAAATCGGTCAGATGTTGGAACTGAATCTCGACATCATCGGAAAGATGACTGTTGAGAATGCCAAGGTAGACCGCGAAAAGGTACGTTCTGTATTGCAGCAGTATGGCAGATCGGAAACAGAAATCAAGAAGGTTCTGAGTGAGACAGATCAGCAGATTATCGACAGATTGGGCGCATTCCCTGTGGATATCTATCAGGGCGACACCAAACGCGTGTGGAAAATCAACGAGACGATGCTCGACACCCTCATCTCGAAGTGGAAGGTGGGTTCGATTCTCAATGCCCCTGGTTCGCGTGCTGCCAGCAAGGACGACTGGCAGAAGTGGATTCGGCTGATTCAGGAGAAATCGATGAAGTACCTCGGCATTCCCGATATCTACGGACTGGACCACAATCACGGCGTGACCTATACTGTAGGTGGCACGCTGTTCCCCCAGCCTATCAACCTCGGTGCGACTTTTAATACAGAGCTGGCGCGTGCTGGTGCAGAGATTACGGCTTATGAAAGTCGTGCAGCCAATTGTCCGTGGGTGTATAACCCCGTGGTGGACCTGAGTCGCGACCCTCGTTGGCCTCGTGTCTGGGAGAGCTTTGGCGAGGATGCCATCGTCAACGCGAAAATGGTGGTGGCTGAAATCAAGGGCTATCAGGGTGACGACAACAATCACATCGACAAGTTCCACGTAGGAACAAGTACGAAGCACTACTTTGCCTACGGTGCTCCCTGGACGGGTAAAGACCGTACGCCGGCCTATCTCTCTCCGCTGATGATTCGCGAGAAGTATTTCGAGCCCTTCAAGCAGGCTGCCCTCGCCGGCACGCTGACAATGATGGTAAACTCGGCATCGGTGAACGGTGTGCCTCTGCATGCCTCGTACGAATATCTGACGAAATGGCTGAAGGAGGATTTGCAGTGGGACGGATTCCTCGTGACCGACTGGGCTGATATTAATAATCTGTACTCGCGCGAGAAGGTGGCCAAGGACAAGAAGGATGCAATCCGCATTGCCATCAATGCCGGTATCGACATGTCGATGGACCCTTACAGCGTGGAGTTCTGCGTATTGCTGAAGGAGTTGGTCAACGAGGGCAAGGTGAAGATGAGCCGCATTGACGATGCCGTGCGCCGTATATTGCGTGCGAAATACCGTCTCGGTCTGTTTGACGAGCCGAATACTGGCGGCAAGGGCTACGAGAAATTCGGTTGTGACGAATTCGCCGCAGCCTCCCTTCACGCTGCCGAAGAGAGCATGGTGCTGCTGAAGAACGAGGGTAACGTGCTGCCGATAGCGCAAGGCAAGAAGATTCTGCTTGTGGGTCCCAACGCCAATCAGATGCGCTGCCTGCACGGTGGCTGGAGCTACACGTGGCAGGGTTCGCGGGCTGAAGACATGTCTGAGAAATACAACACTATCTACGAGGCCTTGTGTAACAAGTTCGGCAAGGAGAACGTCACAATGGAACAAGCCGTCACGTATAAGGAAGACGGAGCCTATTACGAGGAGAACAAACCCATGTTTGAGAAAGCCGTGTTTGCCTCGGCCAAGGCCGACATCATCGTGGCATGCATCGGTGAGAACAGCTATACGGAAACGCCCGGCAACCTGAACGACCTGTGGCTGAGCGAGACCCAGCGCAACCTCGTGAAGGCGATGGCGAAGAGCGGCAAGCCCGTCGTACTCGTATTGAAGATATCTTCATCCCTGGCAACTACGGTGGTGACGCGCTGGCTAATCTGCTGGCAGGCGATGCCAATTTCTCGGGAAAGATGCCTTACACCTATCCGCGTGAGATCAACTCCCTCAACACCTACGACTATAAGGTCTCTGAGGAAGTCGGTACGATGGAAGGCGCTTACAACTACGATGCCAAGGTTTCGCTCCAGTGGCCTTTCGGCTATGGTCTGAGCTATACCACTTTCGAATATAGCAATCTGAAGGTTGACAAGGCGACGTTTACTGCCGACGACGTGCTGACGGTGAGCGTCGATGTGAAGAATACCGGCAGCCGTGCAGGCAAGGAGGCCGTGTTGCTGTATTCGAGCGACCTCGTGGCAAGCATCGTCCCAGACAACAAACGCCTGCGCGACTTTACGAAGATTGCGCTGGAGCCCGGAGAGACGAAGACGGTGACGTTCCAGTTGCCTGCGAAGGATTTGGCATTTGTCGGTGCCGACTGCCGATGGACGCTGGAGGAAGGCGACTTCGTGCTGCGCGTTGACCGTCTGACGACGACCACGACATGTACGAAGACGAAGGTGTGGGAAACGCCGAACATTTAGAGGTGAGAGGTAAGAGGTGAGAGGTAAGAAGAGGTAAGATAAAAGATGGCTGAGATTCCAGAACTAATCAACGACCTGGCGTACATCCTAATGTCGGCAGGTATCGTGACTTTGATTTTCAAGAGGCTAAAGCAACCCCTGGTGTTAGGATATATCGTGGCAGGATTCCTCGTGAGTCCCCACATGCCCTACACCGCATCGGTAGTTGACACAAAAAACGTACATCTGTGGGCGGACATCGGCGTGATGTTCCTGCTGTTTTCGCTGGGATTGGACTTCTCGTTCAAGAAAATCCTGAAGATGGGTGCTTCGCCTATTATTTCGACAATCACCATCATTTTCTCGATGGCGTTGCTGGGTGTGGCGGTAGGACAGCTGTTCAGTTGGTCGAAAATGGATTGCATCTTCCTCGGAGGAATGCTCGCCATGAGTTCGACGACGATTATCTACAAGGCCTTCGACGACTTGGGACTACGCCAGCAGCAGTTTGCCGGACTTGTGATGTCGGTACTTATTCTGGAAGACATTCTGGCCATCGTCATGATGGTAATGCTGAGTGCCATTGCTGCCGGAGACAATCCCGACGGAGGGCAGATGCTGGGTTCCATCTTCAAGATTGGCTTCTTCCTGGTGTTGTGGCTGGTGGTAGGAATCTTTGCCGTTCCGGCCTTCCTGCGTAAGATTCGCAGGCTGGTGAACGAAGAAGTGCTGTTGATAGTGTCGCTGGGATTGTGCTGTGCGATGGCTGTCTTCTCAACGAAAGTAGGTTTCTCGTCGGCTTTCGGAGCTTTCATCATGGGAAGCATCCTGGCAGAGACTATCGAGGCCGAACATATTGAGAAGCTGGTGGAACCCGTCAAGAACCTCTTCGGAGCCATCTTCTTCGTGTCAGTAGGTATGTTGGTTGACCCCCAGATACTCATTGACTATGCATTTCCTATCGTAGCACTGGTGCTGACAATCATCATCGGACAAAGCACGCTGGGATCGCTTTCGTTTATGTTGGGTGGCGAGAGTCTGAAGTCGGCCATGCGCTGCGGCTTCTCAATGGCGCAGATCGGTGAATTCTCGTTCATTATTGCCTCGCTGGGTCTGTCGTTGGGCGTCATCAGCGAATTCCTCTACCCCGTCGTCGTGGCCGTATCGGTCATTACGACCTTCCTGACGCCCTACATGATTCGTCTGGCTACACCGGCATACACCAGTTTAGAGCATCATCTGCCGTCAAGAATTATCCAGCTGCTGAACAAACAGAGCATGAGTCGTCCGGAATCAACGGAAAAGAGCCTGTGGAAGCAACTGATTACGCAGATGGCTGTCAATACGCTGGTTTACGCCATCCTGACGTCAGCCACCGTTGCCGTGATGTTTACGTTCTTCCTGCCCTTCATCCACGAAGTGTTGCCGGGCGAGCATCTGGAAATATACGGCAACATCATTACAGGCGTACTGACCGTCATCTTCATCGCACCATTCCTGCGTGCAATGATTATGAAGAAAAACCGCTCGGAAGAGTGGCGACAACTATGGGAGGAGAGTAACAAAAACCGTCTGCCCCTGCTGTTTACTATCCTGGTGCGAGTCGTCATTGCCGTGGCATATATCTTCTTCATCTGCCACCGGCTGAGCCATCTCACCAACGCCATCGTGATTACCATCGGAGTGATGGCCGTAGCGTTGATGGTTGTCTCGCGAACGGTCAAGCAGCGCAGTATCAAGCTGGAGCGACTCTTTATGTTGAACCTGCGCTCACGCGACATTGAGGCACAGGTACACGGCAAGAAACGTCCACTGTACGAAGGACGACTGCTGGACCGCGATATCCATATTGCCGATTTCGACGTGCCCATGAACTCGCAATGGATGGGCAGCACGCTGAAACAGCTGAACTTAGGACGCAAATACGGTGTCCACGTGAGCAGCATCCTGCGAGCCAATTTCCGATTGAACATTCCCGATGGCGATTATGTCATCTTCCCTGGAGACAGACTGCAGGTCATCGGCAGCGACGAACAGGTGTCGAAGTTTGCCCATGCTATCAAAACAGAAGTTATAGGTGAAGACTTCGACCTGGAGAACCGCGAGATGAAGCTGCGCCAGCTCATTATTGGCGAAGGCAGCCCCTTCATCGGCAAGAATCTGAAGGATAGCGGCATCCGCAATCTCTATAGCTGTATGGTGATTGGTCTGGAGGAAGGAAAGGAGAACCTGTCGCGCATCGACCCGAACCGTCGTTTCGAGGAAGGCGACATTCTTTGGATTGTAGGCGAGCAGGAATCGCTCGACGCGCTATTCGGCACAGATAAGGATTAATACCACTGAACAGCGTTTGTATATCCGCTGCGCTTATCGTACTTCAAGGCGTCGGTAAGCGTGGCGGCATTGCATCGGAAGGAGAAGTTATAACTGGTTATCGGAGCCAGCTGAACGCTACACGACATGCTGAAGCAATGCAGGTCGCGTGACAGTTGAGCGGTGGTCACAGAAATCTTGTTGGTTTCAAAGTCATAGCCTGACGAGAACGAGATATCCCAGCCATCAGAAAGACGGATGTTTCCGCTGATGTTCAGGTTCTGCGTGAACTTATAAGGATAGCGCATGGTGTCGTAGTTGAACCTGCCTGCGGTATTCTCACGCATGGTGATACCATAGCCGAAATGGATAGACCAAGGCATGGAAAACGCCATATAGCCATCTTCGTCGGTCTCAGCCATCTCGTTTTCGCCACGACCGGCATTATGCTTGCCAGCCTCCAACTTATCATCGATGTTAGTATCCAGACCTGTGTCGTACTCGTCGTTATTCTGATTCTTATCCTTGTCCTTCTTCTTTTTCGGTTTCTCGCCACGCAACCACTTGAAGAAATTGGCAACTTTCTCGTTGGTGAGACTGTAGTCGAAATTCTGAGACATACCCTGGAAACGTCCGAAACGGCCCTTACTATACTCCGTACGCGTGCCGATATAAGGCGTGGCACCTACGGAGTCGGCCTCGTAGGCATAGGTGGCAAACTGGGCATTGAGGTTAAAGGTGTAACTCTTCGAAATCTTCAGTCGCAGCGTGGTACTGAGGTCACTCCAAGGGCGCTCCTTGGCGGCAAAGTTGTACGACATCTGTGCTCCCAACTCATCAATGAGGCTGACCTTCACCAGCGAGTCTTCTTTATTACGATACTTCATCTCGACATTGTTCGAGATAGACATGGACAAAGAGCCTCGCATATCCTTGCTGGGCGGTGAATAAAGAGTTCCCGAATAAGGTGAATACTCTACCAAGGTAGAGTTTCCGTCCTTGTCAACTTTCACGTAATGGTCGTAATAGCCATAGCGCTCTGCACCAAAACCGGGGGCGTAGCTGAAACTGACGTTGGGCGTGAAGACGTGGCGAATGCGATCAATCTTATTACCGAAAATCTTGCGGCTGGGAATATAGAATCCGTAGAGCTTGGTGGAGAGCGACATGCTCAAATCCCAATCGTACATATTGTAGAATCCCTGAATAGTGTCGACACGCTCGCGCTGATTATCTTCGTCCCACGAACGCTTGTATTTCTGCGTCAACATCTTGTCATTGAAATTAAACGAGGGGTTGACGTTCAGGTATTTGAGGATATTGAAGCTGGCATTGGCGCGAATGTTATGGTCCATACCGTTGCGCCAGTCCTTCGTCAGACTCGACTTCATGAGTTTCTCCTCTTTCGTATGGATGGTGTTTTGAAGATTACCAGTATACTGCAGGGCGATTTTCTCATACCAACGCTCCTCACCTACCCCATTCTTACGTTTGAAGGGGTAGAAACGCGATACGCTGATGTTTAACTGCGGCAATGTCAGGTCGACAGTCGAGTCGCGCATGTTCTGGTTGGCGCTCACGGTAAGGTCCATCGTCATGCCGAGACTCGAAAATCCTGTACCGAGCCTCACATTCGAAGTACGTGTCGACTGTGACAGAGCCTGTGGGTTGTAAAGTGAATTCAGATTGTTTGTCTCGTAACTCTGCGAGGCATAGTTCACACTGGCCGAGAGCGTACGAACAGGATTCGCCTTGGTGTCCTGACGATGAGACCATTTAATAGAGAAACTGGTTTCACGTACGTAATCGGGCATGTTTTTGTCGCCCGTCACCGTATTCTGGTAGCTGGCATAGAACGAACCGCTGTAACGGTAGCGCTTCTTATAATTGGATGCTGCCGAGAGACCCCACGTGCCCTTGGTATAGATTTCACCTAAGAGTTTAAGATCAACCTTGTCGTTGATGGCAAAATAGTATCCGCCATCACGCAGATAGAAACCACGCGTCGACTCGTCACCATAAGTCGGCATGATGATACCCGAAGAGTAGCTCTTGGTGAAGGGAAAGAAACCATAGGGAATAGCCAGTGGTAGCGGCACATCGGCCACCACGAGATATGCAGGACCGAAGACGACATCCTTGCCTGGACGAACTTTAGCTCGCGACAGGGCGAAATAGAAGTCGGGATGTGGCTGGTCGCAGGTGGTGTAGCGTCCATGATAGAGATACATGTTGCCTTCAGCATCACGCTTCGATATCTCCGAGGTCATATAACCTTCATCCTGCTTGGTATAGACATTCTGGATGAGACCCTTCTTCGTCTTGAAGTTGAAAGCCATCGTATCGGTTTCGTAAGTGTCGTTACCCATCTTAAACACAGGGGTGCCGTACTTCTTACCCGTTGTGTCGCGCGAACCGGTGGCATGGACCAAACTTGAGTCCATCGACATGTAAATCTGGTCGCTCTCCAAGTCCATATTCTCATATTGCACGTGAGACCTACCATATAGGAAGGCCAGTTTTGTGTCGCCCATATACACTAGTGAGTCTTCTGCCGAATACTCTACAGGCGCATCGATACCGTTTTTGCGCTGACGGTTCAAAGAGTCGGCACGCAACGAGTCGTCAATGGCTTTGTTGTGCATCCAAATGGCCTTTTGCAAAGAGTCCATGCCAGCGGTGTCGGGTTTCAGGGAGTCCTTCTTCAGCGTATCCTTCACCAAGCTATCCGCAAGATGCTTCAAGGTGTCCGCAACATGCTTCAAGGTATCGGCTGGAACAGAATCGGTAAGCACACTATCACGGCTTCCTCCTAAATAAGGGAAGCGCATAACAGGTACTTCTGCCATCAAGAACACGATGACAAATAGCAGCATGAATATGAGCGTTTTTCTTCTCACGGCTGCAAATTTACAAATAATTTGTCGAATACGGCCCGCATTGACACCATTTAACGTAAATTATTACGTTTTCTTGAGTATGGTCAGTCTTGGAAATAAACTTTCTTCACTCGCGAGCTAATACTGGTAAGCACTTCATAAGGTATCGTCTGGAGCACATCCGAGAGCACCGTTACGGGCAGATGTTCACCAAAAATCTCGACCATATCGCCTTCCTGACAGTCAATATCGGTCACGTCAATCATAGCCACATCCATGCAGATATTACCCACATAGGGAGCCTTCTCTCCGTTCACCAGACAATAGCAAGCCCCACGTCCTAAATGGCGGTTAAGTCCGTCGGCATAACCTATAGGAATGGCTGCAATGACGGAATCGCGCGTCAGAATGCCCTTACGGCTATACCCTACTGTATCGTCCTTCGATACATGACGAAGCTGCAGGATGGTTGTTTTCAGAGTGCTAACGGTGTGTAGGATACGATTGTCGCGCGGATCGACGCCATAGAGTCCGAGACCGAGACGGCACATATCCATCTGTCGCTCCGGGAAATGTTCGATAGCGGCAGAATTATCCATGTGGCGCAGAATCTTATGACTGAAAGCGGCCTGGAGTTTCTTGCTTCCCTCATCGAACTTTCGGAATTGCTCTGCTGAGAAACGGTCGAAGTCGTCACTATCGGAACCCACGAAATGCGAGAACACGGAACGCGGAATAATGGCATTCTGCGACTTCAGACGACGAATCAACTCGTCGATATCCTTCTCCGGATCAAAGCCCAAACGATGCATTCCCGTATCCAATTTAATGTGTACAGGCCATCCGTTTATACCTTGTTGCTCGGCAGCACGGATGAGGGCATCCATCAGACGGAACGAGTACACCTCCGGTTCAAGGTCGTAGTCGAACATCGTCTTGAAGGCAGTCATCTCGGGATTCATAATCATGATGTTCTGCGTGATACCGTTACGGCGCAGGGTGACACCTTCGTCGGCAACAGCGACGGCAAGGTAATCGACACGATGGTCCTGAAGGGTCTTTGCCACCTCTACGGCACCAGCTCCGTAAGCGTCGGCCTTGACCATGCAGACGAGCTTGGTCTCAGGTTTTAGGAACGAACGGTAGTAATTGAGGTTATCAACAACGGCATTGAGATTCACCTCAAGGATGGTCTCGTGCACCTTTTGTTCCAGTTGTTCCGTAATACGGTCGAAACCAAAGTCGCGCGCTCCCTTAATCAAAATCACCGCATCGTGCAACTGACGGAAGACGTCACTACGCAGGAATTTTCCCGTGCGCTCGAAGAAATGCTGTTCCTTCAGCGTAAACAGGTTTCGTTGTGCGTTGATGTGTGGTCCGATGGCAATGAGATGCTGGACGCCACGCTCGACGCAAAGGCTATTGACCTTGCTGTAAAGGTCGTAGTCGCTCATACCACTCTGGTAAATGTCGCTGAGAATCAGCGTGCGCTGGGTTTCTTCGCGACGAGCCATGAAGTCGAGGGCGATATTAAGCGAATTGATGTCAGAATTATACGAGTCGTTGATGAGGATACAGCCGTGCTGCCCTTCCTTTACCTCCAGTCGCATGGCAACAGGTTCGAGGCGCGCCATACGCTCGCTGAGCTGTTCGGGAGTGACACCCAAGTAAAGTGCTGTGGCAGCAACAGCCAGCGAGCACTCCACCGAAGCCTCATCAATGAAAGGCAATTTATACATCGGCAACAGTTCTTCGCGTCGCCAACCGATGCGCTTTCCCTTGAAGTCGGAACGGCGGATACAACGGCTCACGAGATCGTCGTCGGCATTGTATATGACAGCCTGAGCATCGTGGAACAACTGCAGTTTTTCCATACATTTCTCCTCCAACGAGCGGAAATTCTCCTGATGCGGTGCACCGATAGACGTCAGCACGCCAATGGTAGGCTGGATGATGTCTGCCAAAGCCGGCATCTCACCAGGCTGACTGATGCCTGCCTCGAACAATCCTATCTCCGTCTGTTCGTTCAGCAACCAAACAGACAACGGCACACCAATCTGCGAATTGAAACTCTTGGGCGAGCGTGTCACGCGGTGATCAGGCGACAACACCTGATAGAGCCACTCCTTGACCATCGTCTTTCCGTTTGAGCCCGTAATACCAACCACAGGAATATCGAACTCATCACGATGGCGCTCAGCCAGTCGCTGCAGGGCTTCAAGGGGTGAAGGAACCATCAGGAAGTTGGCGTCAAACGGTACGTCGGCAGGCAAATCGCTGACAACGAAATTGCGCACGCCGCGACGATAGAGGTCTGCAATATAGTGATGTCCGTCGTTACGTTGGGTTTTCAACCCAATGAGCGTAGTAATCTTTTCTATTGTGTAATTCATAGTGCAAAAGTACTGTATTTTTTTCGTAATTCCGCTACTTTTAACATAGTTTTATCCATTAGGGCGCGATATTCCTCAGAATCGGGGTTAAAGGGCTTGTGTCCTAACGCTTGTTTCAGCGGGCGCCACTCGTCGAGAAACGCCTTGGCCTCAGGCGAGAAATAGCTCTCCACCAGTCGTTCCCAGATATATTCTACCGCCTGGGCTGAAGGGTGTAGCATATCCGCAGCATAGAATCGGTAGTCGCGCAATTCGTCCATCACGATTTCGTAGGCAGGGAAATATGTTGTGTGGCCTGCGATTCGGTCGCAGGCTAATACCTTCTCAATCGCCAGCAGCAACGTCGCTTTCGACACCTGGC
This sequence comes from uncultured Prevotellaceae bacterium, assembly GCA_902800245.1. Classification (GTDB taxonomy): domain Bacteria; phylum Bacteroidota; class Bacteroidia; order Bacteroidales; family Bacteroidaceae; genus Prevotella. The sequence continues at coordinate 7,294 of CADCDY010000107.1, read as the reverse complement.
TCTCGTGATAACCATACTTCCGATAACGGATAGGGCTTACCGTCATCACCACTCGGACATCAGGACGGCGCTTACGAAGCACCTCAATAGCCTGTTGCAGATAGTCGGCACAGGCATCGACGGAGAGTTCCTCTTCCTGAAAGAGCGCTTGCGGACGTTTCTCGCAGTTGTCCACAATCTCACCCGTTTCCTTCAGTCTGTAAATATGGTTGGTGCCTAATGTCAGGAAAACGATGCGAGGGGTAACCTCGCAACGCGTGATAGTATGCAGCACGGAAGCCGGATTATACATCGTTCCATAGGGATTCACCGTCACGGGAAAACCTTCCTCGCGGAACCGTTGTCCGATGGAGTCAGCAAAGCACGACCCCACAAAGAGCAGTTCTTCGCAAGGTTCGATGCGGAACTCCGGCTTTGCAATATCAACAATCGTCCTAAATTCCATCTTACCTCTTACTTCTTACCTCTCACCTCTTAACTCCTTGAAACCTGCAGGCCCTTCTTCGACAATGTCATCTCCACAAAACGTGCATTGGCATTCGGCTGTGCGGCGGTCAGCGTCTGTTTGATACGTCCTGCAGCCTCAGGATCCTTCGCCACCATATAGAGATAGCCGCCGCCACCGGCACCAGGCAATTTATAGCCCAAGCACAAGTCGTTGATAAGATTGGTTATCTGGCGCACACTATCCGGATTCGTACCGCTGTCTATCAATTGGTTCTGCTCCCACGTCTTACGGATGAGCAGTCCCATACGCTGGAAGTCCTGACGCTGCAGGGCTTCGTACATATCCTGTGCGTGAGCCTTCATGGCCCGCAACTGACGCAGTTCACCACCATGATTCAGGAACATCCGACGCACAATCTCTGCCAAAATCTTCTTCGCCGTTCGCGTCACGCCCGTATAATATAATAGGTGACATTGCTGATACTCGGGTTGTGTATAGATGTCGTCCGGCAACCAACGCACCAACGGGTTCTGGTCAAAACCTCGTTGCGTCTCCAGCAGTTTCACGCCGCCTAAGACACCACCGAACTGATCCTGCCAACCACCGCCCGTTGTCAGCAACTGCTCAAGAACCAGCGTACGCTTGCCAATCTCATTCTTATCCCATCCCAGTCCGCAGAAATCGCTGACGGCTCCCAATACTGTCGAAGCGAGGATGCTCGACGTGCCCAATCCGCTACCTGCCGGAATGGCCGACAACAGCGTCAGTTCGATACCACTGCCAAAAGCCTCCAACTGTTCACGCAACGACGCATACGTCTGTTGCGAGAATCCCGGTTGGAAACCTGCCAACACTAGCGACGCCTTGGGAATGGAGAAAGGCGAACCCACCTTATTATATGCTGCCAGTTGCTCATAGGTCTCTACCACCTCCATCGCACCGAGGTCGATGCTTCGCAACACGATATGCGGCGTCTGGCAGGGTTTTACATAGGCCTGCAACGGAGGCTGTCCATTCAGTTCTATGGCAATATTAACCACCGAACCACCCTCCATCAGACAGTAGGGCGGCGTGTCGGTCCATCCACCTGCCAAATCGATACGTACCGGCGAACGGCCCCACACGATTTGGTCGTGATATACCGACAACTGCGGTTGCTGCTTCACAGCCAGTGCACTTGCCGTAAGTCCTTCACGTAACAACGAGAAAGCGCCGTTGCTGTCACCGCGGAACATGGCATCATGAATACGTGTCATCAAGGGAGCATCTGTCGAAACAGGCTCCGGCAGTGGAATCTGCATCTTCTCAAACTCCCGTGCCGCATCGTCCAGATCCAACTGATAGAACACGCTATGCTGCCAGTTCTTCGCCAATGCAGGCCAGTTCTCGCCACGGAACTTCCGACGCTGCGCAAACAACCTCCGCAAATTGGCTCTCTCCGCCAGTTCATTGCTGTTTACGGCCTCATCAATCCGATAGCGGCGCACCTCGTAATCCGTCTCGCCCACTGGTACCACATCGATACATTCGCCTGGTTCCAGCGTAATTTCCCAATCGTTTTCAGGCACTCCCGTCACCACATTGTCGTGCGTCAGTGTCCAGCGCGGTCCCACAAAACTGTTCTCAATCCAGATGTTGTAATTCTCCTCCGTAAACCGATAATGCGTAATGGTGTTCTGCGTAAAAATGCTCGGATGCGGTTTGCGGTCGTTGTGCATAATGTCACGCTGGTCGTTCACGATATTCTGAATGGCCACCGTCGAACTAATCATCTCACGCGACGTACCGAAATGATAGAACTCACCGCCTGGCAACGGCACCACAGCCACCGTCAGCGTCTTCAATTCCGGGTCGTCAATGGTAGGATTGGTTCCCAGCGCACAACCGAATTCCGAATACAAGTCATATTCGCGGAGATTCATGCCAGCAGTTTCCCCGTTGCCCGCGGTGCTGCGTTGCTTCAACAGCCGCACCGCCTTGTCGCTCAACATCCAGATGCCGATATCCGTCAGATAGAAGTGGTCCTTCAGCAACTCCGTCAACGTCTCCGTCGACGGCTTCTGCAACATCTGCTTCAACACGTTCGGCGTACGGCGGTCGCTCACGAATACCCCGTGGTTCTTGGCGATAGAGGCGTCCAGCCACAAACCGTAACACACCACATCGGCTTCAGGAATCTCTCCGATGCGCTCGGCAGCGCGGATATACACGTCGCCGCTGACAATCATCGTCGTCAGACTGCGCGGCGCCTGTTCCATCATCCGCTCATACAGCGGCAACTGCAGGTCCATCAGCGTCTGTGACAACCGCTGACCACGCTCCCAGCGGAATACGGGAATGGGCGTCAACACCTTGCCACTGACGGCATACGACGGCAACCGCTTGCTCTGTCCTCCTGCATGCAGAATGATGCAACGCTCGCCCTGCAACCATTTTTCGGCCTGCTGCAACACCCACGTGGTACCTCCACCCGACCCCAACCGATGGCCGATAGGGTCACACGTGCAGAAGTATTCGTCACGCGACAAACCTGTCACTTCATGGAAGCTTTCCACCACATTTGGGGGCAACGACAATAGTTTCTTCATCATATTTCTCACATTTTCTTTGCAAAGTTAGCAATTTTTCATCAAAAAATACTATCTTTGCCGAAAAATAAACATACTAAGCGATGAAACTACTCCAAAACAAGACATTCTCCCTCGACGAAACCAGCGGTTTCCTGCCCGCTTTCGTGCTCATCACGGCATGCTTCGCACTATGGGGTTTTGCCAACAACGTCACCACACCCATGGTCGGCACGTTCTCAAAAATATTCCGCATCAGCACCTTCGAAAGCACGCTGGTGCCTGTGACATTCAATCTGGGATACTTCCTCATGGCATTTCCCGCAGCGCTCTTCATCCAGCGCTACTCATTCAAATGGGGCGTCATCGTCGGACTCGGCCTCTATGCCGCGGGGTCACTGCTCTTCCTCCCTGCCAGAGCCATCGGCTCCTTCTACCCCTTCCTCATGTCCTATTTCATTATGACCTGCGGACTGTCGTTCCTCGAGACGTCGTGTAACCCTTATATTTACTGTATGGGAGGCGAACAGTCGGGCATCCAGCGCCTCAATGCCGCCCAGGCCTTCAATGCACTGGGGGGCGTTGCCGGCATGTTCCTGGCAACAGTCGTCCACTCACAAATCAGCACGATGGACACTCAGGACCGTCTCAACATGTCACTCCAGCAGTTCAACATCCTGAAGGATCACGACCTCGGCGTGCTCATCCAACCCTACATCCTCATCGGTGCCGTTGTCGTCATCATCCTTGTCGTCATCTGGCTCACGCGCATGCCTGATTTCAAGACTGAAGATAGCCAGAAACCCCTCAAGACCGTCCTCAGCGAACTGTTCCAATACGAGAACTACCGCGAGGGCGTGCTGGCCGAGTTCTGCTACGTCGGCGCACAGGTGGCCTGTTGGACCTTTATCATTCAGTATGGTACACGTATCTTCATGGCCGAGGGCATGGCCGAACAGAATGCCGACCTCACAGCCCAGAAGTTCAATGTCATTGCCCTGTGTTTCTTTGCCGCCAGCCGTTTCATCTGCACATGGCTCATGCAGTGGTTCACACCGGCACGTCTGCTGTCGTCAGCAGCCATCATCGGCATCGTAGCCGTCTTTGGCGCCATCACCTTCACTGACCGCAACGGCCTCTACTGTCTCGTCGCCGTCAGCATTTGCCTGTCACTCATGTTCCCAACCATCTACGGTCTGGCGTTGCATGGCATAGGCGAGAACATCAAGATAGCCGGTGCCGGACTTATCATGGCCATCTTGGGCGGGTCGTTATTCCCACCCATTCAGGCAGCCATCATCGAAAGCAATATCAGCATCCTCGGACTGCCCAGCACCAACATCTCGTTCGTTATTCCGATGCTTTGTCTGGCTGTGGTTGCGTGGTATGGTCACCGCGCCTACGTACGGCTCTCCATCCGAGGTACACGATAAGCAGCAACAGCACGACATAAGCCGAATAGGCCGCCGTTTCCGTACGGTCGATACTCTTCGGGAAGAAACTCAGCACCACCTCGTGCTTGCCGGGTTTCACCTTCAGTGCGCGCAGCACGTAGTCCACGCGACCCAGCTCCGTCTCTTCGCCGTCCACCGTTGCCGTCCAACCCGGATAGTATATCTCTGAGAACACCACGATGCCGCCCTTGTCCGAATTCACCTCGTAGGTCAGCTGGTTGGGCTCGTAGGCCTTGATGTTCACCACGCTCAGCGTATCCTGCACGACAGCGTCCCCCAGCTGTTCGCGGAACTTCTTGTCGGCAACGGCCTCATGGCGCAGCGCCACTTTTCCCGTCATCGCCAGCTCCTCATTGGCATTGTCCACGTAGTTCACCTTGTCCACAAACCACGCATTGCCGTACGTATAAGGATTCTCCAGCGGCACGGTCTGTCCACCCTGCAACGGCAGGATGAAGTATTTCGTGTTCAGCATGTTCAGCACGGGATAGATGCTGTCGCCGTTCACCTTCGTCATATCACCCGCAGCACCGGCCACAGCGCGATACACGCCGTTGATCTCATTGTTGATATAGGCCTCCACCAGTTCCTGATAGCGGCGCAGCTTCGCAGCATGGTAACCACCGATGCTTTTCACGTAGAACGACGTCTCGTTCTCGTTGAAGGTCGACGTCGCCAGGTTCAGCACGCGGTAGTCCAGCGACTTGTCCTGCAGGATGTGGTCAATGGCGTCCGACTTCTCGATGGGTGCCTCGCGCATCGACTTCGACACAAACATCTCGTCGTTCAGGTAGCGTTTGTTCACCTGCCACATGTCCACCAGACACAACACCGTCAGCACACCCACCATCAGTTCCTTGCGTACCTTATTATATTGATACAGCAACAGCATGGCCGTGCCCACGACGATGATCCAGAACGAACGCCAGCAGTCGGCCGTAAACATGGCGATACGCATGTCCGTCAGGTTCTTCGTCAGCGGTTGCAGGTGCTCTGCCGGCAACTGACTCAGCTGCTGAGCCTCGGTACTGCTGATAAAGTCGCTGAAGAACATCTTCGGCATCAGCGCAAACAGCAGCGCCATACCTGCCGTCAGGGCAAACGACGTGTACAGCCACGGAGCCTGCTTTTTCAGCAGCTGCGGCTCGTCCACGATTTTCTTCAACGCCAGCAGTGCCAGCAGGGGTATGGTGAATTCCGCAATGACCAGTATCGACGATACCGTTCGGAATTTCGCATACATCGGTATGTAGTCTATAAAGAAGTCGGTGAACGGCATGAAGTGCTTTCCCCACGACAACATGATCGACAGGATGGTCACCGCCAGCAAAGCCCACTTCATAGGACCTTTCACGATAAACAGGCCGAGGATAAACAGCATCATCACGAAGGCTCCGACATACACCGGACCCATTGTCATCGGCTGTTCGCCCCAGTACTGTCCTATCTGCTGGTAGATGCTCTCATACTCCGGAGCGGCTTTCTCCATAGCCGTCTTGTTGCGCGACATCGGCACCGACGCCCCACCCTTCGTATTTGGCACCAGCAGCGTCCACGTCTCGTCTATGCCGTAACTCCACTGCGTGATGTAGTCACGCTCCAGTCCGCTCGACGTCTGGTTGCCGGAGTTTTCCTTCACCAACTCGCTCTTGCCACGCATCGACTCCTGACCGTACGACCACGTATGATACAAGTTCGACAGGTTCAATGCTACGGCTATCGCGCCCGCCACCACACACGCTCCGGTGGCTTTCAGCAGGTGCGCGTATTCCTTTTTCCGCAGTCCGTCAATGATGAACGCGATGACCATCGCCAACATGATAAACAGGTAGTAATACGTCATCTGCACGTGGTTGGCCGATATTTCCAATGCCCCAAACAGTGCCGTCACCAGCAGGCCCAACAGGTATTTCCCACGATAGGCCAGCACGAGGCCCGCAATCATCGGGGGCAGATAGGCCAGTGCTATCACCTTCCAGATATGCCCTGCGGCAATGATGATGAAGAAATAGCTCGAGAACGCCCAGACGATACCGCCGAGCATGGCCAGATACCAACGGAAGTCGAAGGCACGCAGCAGGATATAAAATCCCAGCAGGTAGGCAAACACATACCACACGTTCTCCGGCAGCCACAGGTGGTAGGCCTTCTCCGCCTGCTGCAACAGCTCCGTACTCTTGTACGACGGGGCTATCTGGTACGTCGGCATACCGCCGAACAGCGCGTTCGTCCATCGCGACCGCTCACCGGTGCGCTGGTAGTATTCCGATGCCTCCTGTCCTGCACCCCTGCTGGCCGACGAGTCGTGCCTATAGAGGATGCGTCCCTCGATGTCGGCAGGGAAGAAATAGGCGAACGATATTACTGCAAAAAGAACCACTGCCACGATGTCTGGCAGCCACTGTTTGAAATTTTTCATAACGCTTTCTCTATATTTTGCGTGCAAAGTTACGAAAAGTTGAGCGCAAAACAAAAGAACTTGTTCTTTTTTTTGCCGAAACGGAGTAACTTCGCGACTTTTTGTCGCAAAGTTACGAAAAAATTTGTAACTTTGCACGCAAAAAGCAAAAAGATATGAAGAAAATAGGTATTATTGTCGCTATGGACAAGGAGTTACGCCAACTTCAGCAGCTTTTCCCCGCCTCTGAAGTCCTCGTCCAGAAGTGTGGCATCGGCAAGGTCAATGCCGCACTCGGCGCCCAGCGTATGATCAACGAGTTCCACCCCGACTGCATCATCTCCAGCGGATGTGCCGGAGGCAATGGCGACGACATCAACGTCCAGGATGTCGTCATCAGCACCGAGCTCTGCTACCACGACGTCTA
>CADCDY010000106.1 GCA_902800245.1 uncultured Prevotellaceae bacterium | reverse complement strand
CTTCGTATTATATGTCTTTGCGGTATAGCTCCAGTCTGGATGCACCAAACCATTAATGCAGAAATTTCCGTCGTTGGGATTATCGCCAAAGTCACCACCGTATGCCCAGTATTCCTGACCACTACTGGTCTTAGTCAGCAATCCCTGATCCTTAAAGTCCCAGATGAACTCACCCGTCAGACAAGGATATTTCTCGTAAAGGTCAAACATATCGCGTACATTACCCATCGAGTTACCCATCGAATGGCTGTTTTCACACTGGATATGCGGACGGTTATGTTGTGACGAACCAATCCAGTTGATGGTTTCATAGCTGGCATACATCGTAGACGAAACATCAGCATAATCGCTATTGCCTTCGTAGTGTGTCAGACGTGTTTTGTCAAGTGCCTTGATAGCATTGGCCACATATTGGAAGTTGTTGCCGTTTCCACTCTCGTTACCAAACGACCAGATAAAGATACAGGGATGGTTACGATGAGTAAGTACATGATTCTCAGAGCGTTCCACCATAGCAGGACGGAACAGCGACAGTGACGAAAGTTTCTGATGAGCGTGACATTCTACATCAGCCTCAGCCAACACATAGAGTCCGTATTTGTCGCAAAGGTCATAGAAGATAGGATCATTGGGATAGTGCGAAGTACGCACAGCATTGATATTCAATCGCTTCATCGTCTTGATGTCCTCCTCTATCTCCTCGTCAGTAATGGCACGCCCGTTTACAGGTGAGAAATCGTGGCGGTTCACACCATGAAACACCATGCGTTTACCGTTGATAATCAGCGCACCATCGTTACGAATACCAACCTCGCGGAAACCTACTTTGCTGCCACGTATATCGATAGCTTTGCCAGTACCATCCTTCAGTGTCAATATCAAATCGTAGAGATTGGGTGTTTCTGCACTCCACAGCCTTGGAGCCGTGACATTCATTTTGAGACTGAGTTCTGATGTCTGAGCGTTGAAAGAAGCCGTTTGCGAGGCAATGACGGTTGAGCCATCCATTATTTTTGCCTCTACTGTGCCATCAGTTTCTGCACCCACGATGTTAACCTTTACATTTGCTTTGGCATTCACGTATTGGTTATCCAGATCGGTGGTAAAGAAATAGTCACGTATCTGTGTCTTAGGAGCTGCCCAGATAAAACAGTGGCGCTGAATACCTGTCAGGCGCCAGTAGTCCTGACATTCCAGGAATGATCCGCTGGTAAAACGATATACCTGCAGGGCCATCACATTGTCGCCCTCAATCAGATATTTCGTGATGTCAAATTCAGCAGGCACGTATGAGTCCTCACTATAGCCTACGCGCTGACCATTGACCCACAGATAGAAGCCGTGACCCACACCATTGAAGCGCACATACACGTTATGTCCTGTCAGACAATCGCTCGTTATATTGAAATGCTTACGATAAGTGCCTACAGGATTGGGCATGCTACTGTTGTACTCAAACCAGCTCGGGCGCTCGGCCATCACGCTATAGTTCGACTCGTTAAACGAGAACGGATAAGCCACGTTGCAATAGAGCGGCTTGTCCCAAGACTTATTATGTTTCAGACCCCAAACCTGCCAGCTGGAGGGTACGTCGATATCTGTCCAAGAGGCGTCATTATAGTCCTTCTCACACATATTCGTTTTGGCCAACGACGGATTTTTTACCCAATTGAATTTCCACTTACCATCAAGCGACTGATAGTAGGGCGAGAACGTCAAATCATTCTTTACCACATCGGCCTCGCTGGTCTATACTGGGGTTATCCCACTCTTCGCCCGTCTGGGCATTCGCAGCACTCATCCAAGCAAGTGCTGCCAGACAAAACACAACTTTCTTCATATCTTTAGTTATTATTCATCCAATGAGGTTAATGGGCCTCGAGCCAGTTGTCGCCAAAGCCGGAGTCAGCAACAAGGGGAACAGCCATGTGGAACGCATTCTGCATTTCCTCGATGACGATATGCTCTACCTTTTCCTTTTCGTCTGGATAGACGGAGAAGTTGAGTTCGTCGTGGACTTGCAAGATCATTTTGCTCTTGATTCCCTCGGCTTTAAAGCGTTGGAAGATATGGATCATCGCTACTTTAATGATGTCGGCAGCAGTGCCCTGAATGGGTGCATTGATGGCATTACGCTCAGCAAAACCACGCACGACGCTGTTGGCAGAGTTGATGTCTGGCAGGTAGCGACGCCGTCCGAAAAGGGTAGTGACATAGCCTTGTTTTCTGGCCACTTCCTTGGATTTCTCCATGTAGTTGTGAACCTCTGGGAAGGTCTGGAAGTAACCATCAATCAGCATCTTAGCCTCGTCGCGAGGGATGTCCAAGCGCTCTGCGAGACCAAAGACAGTAATACCATAGATGATACCAAAATTAGCTCGCTTTGACTTGGTTCGTTCGTCGCGAGTCACCTCTTCGATAGGTTTCTTGTAGATGTTTGCCGCAGTAGCAGCATGCAGGTCTTTGCCCTCGCGGAATACCTCAATCATATTGGGGTCTTGCGAGAGATGAGCCATCACGCGAAGCTCAATCTGACTGTAGTCTGCAGAGAAGAACAGACAACCAGGTTCAGGAATGAAGGCCTTGCGAATCTCCTTGCCATCCTCGCCACGAATAGGAATATTCTGCAGATTGGGGTCAGAAGACGACAAGCGTCCTGTGGCTGTAATGGTCTGATTGAACGAGGTATGGATATGACCTGTACGAGGATTAATCAGCTTGGGAAGGGCGTCGATATAAGTGCCAATGAGTTTCTTCAACCCTCTGTGTTCCAGAATGTCAGCTACTATTTCGTGCTTGTTCTTGAGCTGTTGCAACACTTCCTCAGAGGTGACATACTGACCCGTCTTGGTCTTCTTAGCCTTCTCGACTATCTTCAGTTTGTCAAACAGAATCTCGCCTACTTGTTTGGGTGATGCGATATTGAATTGCTCGCCAGCCAGTTCATAGATGCGGCGCTCCAAATCGTTCATTCTTTCGGTGAAAACTTTTGACGTTTCCTTCAGCGATTCCGTATCAAGACATACACCGTTCATCTCCATCTCTGCCAAGACAGGCATCAGAGGCATCTCTATATGATAAAAGAGGTCTTCGCATTGCAAGCGTTTCAGTTCAGGCTCCAACTTATTCTTCAGTTGCAGAGTGATATCTGCATCCTCGCAAGCATATTCATAAACGAGGGTGGGGGAGAGGTCGCGCATAGAGCGCTGGTTCTTTCCCTTGGGTCCAATGAGTTCATCGATGTGGATGGTCTGATAGTGCAGATACACCTCAGCCATATAGTCCATGTTGTGACGAAGTTCGGGTTGGATGAGATAATGGGCAATCATCGTGTCCCACATTGGACCATCGAGACGAACGTCGTAGTTGCGCAACACCTCGAGGTCGTATTTCAGGTTCTGACCAACCTTGAGGATTTTGGGGTCTTCGTAGAGCGGTTTAAATATATTAACAATTCGCAACGCTTCTTCACGATTAGCAGGAACGGGAACATAAAAAGCCTTATGTTCCTCGACTGAGAAACTCAAACCTACCAATTCTGCGTCGATGGCAGAGGTTGAAGTGGTTTCCGTATCTAAAACGAGAAAATCTTTTGTCCTAAAAAAGTCATAAAGTTGACGAATATCTTCCTCATTTTCAACGAGTTTGTATTCGTGAGGCACCGTTTTTAACGTCTCAAAACTCGAGAATTCCAGTCCATTCGACCCTTCGGACGCAAATTCTGCAAAGAGATCGAGTTGTTGATTAACAGGTTTTGGCTTTGTTTCAGACTTTTTAAGAATCTTACTCGCGAGGGTCTTCAACTCCAATTCTTCGAAGAGTTTGGCAAGTTCAGTCTCGTTGGGTTGCGAAACCTTCAATTCGTCCATCTTGAGTTCGATAGGCACATCCGTCTTGATGGTCGCCAAAAATTTCGAGAGTTTGATGTCGTCGACGTGTTTCTCTACTTTTTTCTGAAGCGCGCCTTTGATTTCTGACGTGCGAGCGATGAGACTCTCGACAGTTCCAAATTCATTGATGAGTTTCACAGCTGTCTTTTCACCCACACCAGGACAACCAGGGAAGTTATCAGCCGAGTCTCCCATCAATGCCAAGAGGTCAATGACGGCTTCTGTCGATGGAATGGCGTATTTTGCTTTCACCTCCTCAGGACCCATCACCTCATAACCACCTCCGTGACGAGGACGATAGATCTTTACATTCTCTCGCACCAACTGTCCATAATCCTTATCGGGTGTCAGCATGTAGGTGTCGATACCTTGCTCACCAGCCTTCGTGGCCAAAGTACCGATGACATCGTCTGCTTCGTAACCATCGACCTGCAGAATGGAAATATTCCAGGCTCGCAACAAGTCTTTGATGATGGGTACTGATTGCTTGATATCCTCTGGTGTTGCCTCACGTTGGGCTTTATAGGCAGGGTAGGCCTCGCTACGGAATGTAGGGCCATGAGGATCGAAGGCCACCCCCAGATGCGTGGGTTGCTCTTTAGTGAGTACTTCCTGCAACGTATTCAGAAAGCCCATAATGGCCGATGTATTCAGCCCTTTTGAGTTGATACGTGGGTTCTTGATGAATGCGTAATACGAGCGATAAATGAGCGCATAAGCGTCTAAAAGGAATAGTTTTTCCATAACCATTTGTGAATTTGTGCGTAAAATTACTAATAAATTGTCGAATATCCAATTATTTTCATTAATTTTGCATCAAAATAATGTATGATATGGATTATTTAAGCATCATTAAACAACCAATTCAGAAAGATTTGGACGATTTTATCGCTCTTTTTCAGAGTGCTTTGAGTCATAAAGATGGTATGTTAGGTTCTGCGTTGAGCCATATTCGTCAGCGTGGAGGAAAACGTATGCGCCCCATCTTGATGATGCTGATGGCACGCAATTTTGGTGATATCAGTGCCGTCACCCAGCATTCCGCCGTTGGTCTTGAACTGTTGCATACAGCTTCGCTGGTTCATGACGATGTGGTAGACGAGAGTGACGAGCGTAGAGGTCAGGCGTCCGTCAATGCTTCCTATAATAATAAGGTAGCAGTATTGGTAGGCGACTATATCCTGTCTACTGCTTTGCTGCATGTGTCGTTCACTGGTCATCAGCGCATCATTGAATATCTCGCTGAACTGGGCCGTACGCTGGCCGCTGGTGAGATACTCCAGTTGTCAAACATCCAGAATCAGGCCATCTCTGAAGAGGTTTATTACGATGTTATCAAGCAGAAGACAGCGGCTTTGTTTGAGGCTTGTGCCGCTATTGGTGCAATGTCTGGTGGTGCTACGCAGGAAGAGATGCTGAAAGCTAAACAGTTTGGTCAGTACTTGGGTATTATGTTCCAGATTCGCGATGATATCTTCGACTATTTTGATTCGAAGGAAATAGGCAAACCCACAGGAAATGATATGACTGAGGGTAAGTTGACGCTCCCTGTCATCTATGCCTTGAACAATATTGACTTCGAATCGATGCACACATTGGCCAGAAAGGTAAAAGCAGGCACAATTAATCCTGATGAAATCGCCGTTTTGGTAGAATTTACCAAGCAACATGGAGGTATCGATTATGCTGAGCAGAAGATGGCAGATTTCAGTAAGGTTTGTTTGCAGTATATCGATGAAAACGTTAAAGAAAAGGCCATCAAGGAATCCTTGACAGCCTATGTGGATTACGTTGTTCAGCGCAATTATTAAATAAGAAAAGCGACCCGTTGAGGTCGCCTTTTTTGTTTAGAAGAATTTTACTTCCTTGCCTTCCAACTCACTCAGCACGAGATTAGCCAGACGGCTGGTTCCCAAGCGGAAATAGTAGTTGTTGAGCCAATCCTCGCCTAATACTTCCTTTACGATGGTGTAATAGGTAAGCGCATCCATGATGGTATTGATGCCTCCAGCAGGCTTGAAACCAACGCGAATGCCCGTCTTCTGGAAGTACTCCTTGATGGCCTGACACATGACGTAGGCAGCCTCTGGGGTAGCACTGACTTTCTCCTTACCAGTAGAGGTCTTGATGTAGTCAGCACCAGCATACATAGACAGAATAGAAGCCTTCTTGATGTTAGCGCAAGACCCCAGGTCGCCTGTCTCTAAGATGACCTTCATAGGCACGTCGCGGCAGGTTGCCTTCTGTTCGCGAATCTCGTCGCAAACGGTCTCGTAGTCGCCTGCCAGGAACTCACCAACGTGCATCACGATATCCACGTTCTTGGCACCGTCCTTGATGGCTAGGGCCGTCTCAGCAACCTTGATTTCCAATAGTGCCTGAGAGGATGGGAACGCTCCACTGACAACAGTTGGAATGACGCCTTCAACCTCACATGATTCTGCAACAAGTTTTGCGAAACGAGGGTAGGTAACAATGGTTGCCACGTGTGGCATATCAGGATATTCGTGAGCAAAATCGTTCACTTTCTCCACCAGTTTCAGTACACTTTCAGCTGAGTCCTGCGTCGTCAGAGTCGTCAGCTCAATAGATCCAAACATGAACTTTTTGACCTCAGGCGTGTCGTTTTCAGGCACCTTTTCAGCGATGATTTTCTTCACTGCTTCCTTCACATCTTCGTCTTTGATGTTGAAGTCGTACAGAGCCAAAGCCTGATCGTACATGCTCTCCAAATGTTGTGCATCGTCGTGATGATGCTCGTGGTTACAACCACAATGACAATGTTCTCCCATAGTTTTAATTGGTTTTTTGTTAATAAATAGATGTTTATTTTGTTAGTTTACTATTATTCTTATGACGTTCAGCGTCGCGTTTTGTCTTCTTTTCTATCGATTTTTTCAATTCTTCCGTCAAGTCAACACCCGTCTGATTGGCCAGACAGAGCAATACCCAAAGCACATCGGCCATTTCTTCGCCAATGTTGTCTTTCTCACCTTCCTTGAAACTCTGGTCACCGTATTTCCGGGCTATTACACGAGCCAGTTCGCCAACTTCCTCCGTTAGAACAGCCATATTGGTCAACTCAGAGAAATAGCGTACGCCGTAGTTCTTTATCCAGCAATCTACCGCTTCCTGTGCTTCTTTTAGAGTCATATGTTTTTTGCGAAAGTCATAAAACTGATTAATATTGCTAGAATTGCTCCAAGCATGATGAAGATATTTACTATATTGTCACGTCTGTATTCTTGCCATTTTAAGGATTTATATATCACGACAGCCACCCATAGTAATATACCTATCAGGGATACTATTGCTCCAGCATTAACACTTACAAAGTGGCCTACGCAGGTTCCTATAAAGAGTAGGATTATTCCTGAAATCTCTATTTCTCTAAGATATTTCTTCATACTTATATAAGAATAGCCATATTTTTCAATCATTCTTTATTTTTTGTATCCATACAGATGGTCACAGGGCCGTCATTCAACAATTCCACCTTCATGTCAGCGCCGAATTCGCCTGTGCCTACTGTCTTACCAATCGCCTCAGAAAGCTGTGCGCAGAAAGCCTCGTAGAGCGGGATAGAGTGCTCGTGACTTCCTGCCCTGAACCAACTTGGCCTATTGCCTTTCTTATAGCTTGCAAATAGCGTGAATTGGCTCACAACCAGTGCCTCGCCTTGTACATCAAGTATCGAGCGGTTCATGACGTCGTTTTCGTCGCCAAACACGCGTAGATTGGCAATCTTCTTCACCAGCCATTCCACGTCCTCCATCGTGTCCTCATCGCACACGCCAAGAAGTATCAAGAACCCTTGTTCTATCTGGCTCTTAACACTGCCCTCGATGGTGACGCTGGCATGGGTGACTCGTTGTATGACGGCTCTCATTATTCTCTGAATTTTCGGCAAAGATACAACATTATTTTGAGAAAACCAAATTTTCTTGAACTGAACTCTTTTTTCTTTTTTATTGCTTGTTGCGTTGCAATGTTGCAATAAGGAGTATAATAGTTATAGGAATGTATAATTATTGAATATGAATAGTATAAATATTAATTTCTATTTATCATAATCTCGCAAGATTATCCAATACCCCTTTCGTGTTTGATGGTGGAAGGTGCTTATTGCAACATTGCAACGCAACATTGCAACAAGCCCGCCAAATTTACGCTCTGCTTAGAGAAAAATTGTTCCCTGCCTATGGAATTTTTGCGCGCTGCCTAGGGAAATAAAATTCCCTCCTTGGGAATAAATAATTTACTACCGGTAAGCGGGCGGTTTAGTTCCTTTGGATTACCCTTTTACTTCCCAAGGACTGCCTGCTTACTTCCCAAGGGTCGCCTGAATACTTCCCAATGGTCACGTGCTTACTTCTCAAGGATAGCGAGATTACTTCCTTAGTGCATACTCTTCAGGATGAAAATAATCAAAAACGATTCGAGCTTTTGCTGGGCCTATGATCTCTGCTATTTTTTCCTGCGACGCCTCTTTGATTTGCTTGACGGATTTAAGGGCATTTAGAAGCTCGTCACGCGTTTTTGGACCGATGCCCTTGATGTCATCCAGCTCAGAGTGTAAGGCGCGCTTAGAACGCTTGTTTCGATGGAATTCAATGGCAAAGCGGTGCACCTCGTCCTGTAGTTGTGTGAGTACTCTGAATAGCTCTGACGTATCCTTCATACCCACCACTCTTGGCGGAAAACCATACAGCAGTTCATTGGTCCTATGCTTGTCGTTTTTGGCCAGTCCGGCAATGGGAATATCGAGTCCTAACTCGTCTTGAACGGCCTGACGAATGACCTCCATTTGTCCTTTTCCACCATCAGCAACGATGAGATCTGGTAGGGGTTGTTGTTCCTGTATGAGGCGATGGTATCGCCTCGAAACCACCTCTTTCATCGATGCATAATCGTCTGGACCCACCACCGTTTTGATGTTGTATTTGCGATAATCAGCCTTCGAAGGTTTCATCTTTTTAAAGACGACACAGGCAGCTACAGCGTCCGATCCAGAGATGTTTGAGTTGTCAAAACACTCTATCTGATACGGCATCTTGGGCAGGTGCAACAAGTCCTGCAATTCCTTCATCAATCGCACCTGTTTTTGCTCAGGATTCAGCTTTTCTGCCTGTTTCAGACGGTCGAATTTATACTGCTTGCCGTTCATCAGCGAGAGGTCCAAAAGGGTCTTTTTATCGCCTCGCTGTGGTACTGTAATCGTCACTCCTTCAAGGTCGATATTGACCTCTTCTGGCAGGATAATTTCCTTCGCATTACTCTTAAATCGCTCACGCATTTCGACGATAGCCAACTGCAACAATTCCTCGTCCGTTTCTTCGAGTTTCTTCTTATATTCGAAGGTAAAACTCTGGTTAATCTGGCCGTTTGAAACGTGGATATAGTTGATGAATGCCACCTTTTCGTCGTTCGTAATCGATAGCACATCTACGTTGTTGATGGTATGGCTGACGACCTCGCTTTTGGCCACAAATTGCTCCAACAAGATATACCTTCTTTTGACCTCTTCTGCCTCTTCGAAACGCAAATCTTCTGCCAGTTTCATCATCTCTTCTCGCATGTCTCGAAGCAACTGGCGGGTGTTTCCTTTCAGTATCTCTCGTGCCTGATTAATGTTCTTTTGGTAGTCCTCCCACGACTGCTTTTTAATGCAAGGACCAGCACAATTCTTGATATGGTATTCCAGACAAACCTGGTATTTCCCGCTATTGACACCATCCTCTAAAAGTGGCTGTTTACAAGTGCGAGGATGATAGAGTTTCTTGATTAAATCAAGCACTGCATGCATCGAACCAACATGCGAATAAGGACCATAATATGTGCCCCATTTCTTATTGATGGTACGTGTGGAAAATATCTTGGGAAGATACTCTTTTGTGATGCAGATACTGGGGTAGGTTTTGCCGTCTTTCAGCAACACATTATAGCGCGGATTGTACTTCTTGATGAGTGCATTTTCCAGCAATAATGCGTCCTCTTCGGTATTGACCACGGTATAGCTGGTGTGGAAGTAGGACGAGACACGCGACTTCAGATTCTTGGCCTTACCCACATAGATAATGGTTCCATCAGCATCATAATACTGATAGCTACCTGGCTTCTCTGGCAAAGCTCTCACAATCGCCTTTAGCTTCTCTAAACGTGCCTCGTTCTCTTCCTTTGTCATAGGTCAATGTTTCACGTGGAACATTAAACGGTTATCAATGTGGTAACCTCCACATCATCGAACACGTCTCTACCATGCAAACCCTCATCCGTGATTTCAATGAGGAAGTTTACCATGATTCCTTTGGGATTGAATTTCTTCACCAAGTTACAAGCAGCCCGCATGGTACCACCCGTTGCCAGAAGATCGTCGTGCAGTAAAACCACGTCTTTATCGTTGATGGCATCTTCGTGAATCTCGATGGTGTCTGTTCCGTACTCTTTTTCGTAGCTTTCTTGGACGGTAGCTGCAGGGAGTTTTCCTGGTTTGCGTGCCAAAACAACTCCTGCTCCCAGCTTAACAGCTAATGCGGAAGCCATCACAAAACCTCGGCTTTCAATGCCAACGATTTTGGTGATTCCTTTGTTTTTGTAAATCTCATAGAGCTCGTCTACCATGATTTGCAGACAAGCAGGATTCTTAAATAGAGTTGTCACGTCACGAAAGTTGATACCCTTTTGTGGGAAATCAGGAATACAGCGAAGATTCGCCATTAATGTTTTGTTGTTCATAATCGTTGGTTTTAACGTCATTATTATAATTGTTTAATGTCTTATGTTTCACGTGGAACATTCGCCCCGTATGTTCTCCTACCTGAAAGTCGGAGTGTGGCGCGCAATGCTATGCCAGATAACAATTATCTTCCTAATAGCACCAGCATCGCATTAATATCGCTTGGACTTACGCCTGGAATTCTGCTTGCTTGTGCCAAAGTTTCGGGTTGAATCTTTTCAAGTTTCTGACGTGCCTCCGTAGAAATGGCAGTTAGATTGGGATAATCGAACTTACCTTTTATCTTGATATTCTCCAAACGGTGCATTTTCTCTGCAACCATTCTTTCGCGTTCGATGTAACCTTTATATTTGATATGTATCTCAGCTGCTTCGGCAATTTCTTCTTTTCTATTAGGTAGCTGTTCAATCACTTCACGGAAGGCAGGCACGATTTCCTGTAGCTTCTCGAAGTTCAGTTCTGGACGCGCCACCAAGTCTTCCAACTTACAGCCATAGACGAGTGGGGTAGAACCTGCAGCTTCCAAAGCACCATTGACCAGTTTTGGTTTGATAGCGTAAGTGCGACAGAATTCTTCGATTCTTTCGATGGCTTCTTTCTTTTCTATCCACCAGTCGTAACGGTCGCGTTTAGCAATTCCTAATTCGTAGGCTTTCTCCGTCAGACGCGCATCAGCATCATCCTGTCTTAACAGTATTCTATATTCCGCCCTGGAGGTAAACATACGATAAGGCTCGTCCACACCTTTCGTCACGAGGTCATCTATCAGCACGCCAATATAGGCCTCGTCTCTTTTCAGCTCAAACGTTGAGTGTGTTGCGATGCCATCGCAACACACTGAACCAACCAACAGTGCCGCATTAATTCCTGCCAACGTGCCTTGTCCACCTGCCTCTTCATAGCCAGTTGTGCCGTTTACCTGACCAGCCATAAAGAGCCCGCTAATGACTTTCGATTCCAACGAATGCTTTAATTGTGTTGGGTCGAAGAAATCGTACTCTATGGCATAGCCAGGACGATAGACCTTAATATCTCTTAAGGCTGGGATTTTCTTCAGCGCTTCTATCTGCACGTCCATTGGCAGGCTGGAAGAGAAACCATTCAGATACATCTCGTTGGTGTCCTCGCCTTCCGGTTCCAAAAAGAGAAGGTGTTGTGGACGTTCAGGGAAGGTGACGAGTTTGGTTTCTATCGAAGGACAATAGCGTGGACCTATCGATTGAATCTGTCCGTTGTAGAGTGGGGAGTCGTCCAATCCACTAAGCAATGTCTGATGTACTTCAGGATTGGTATAGCATACCCAACAAGGCAATTGCTGCAAGGGGCGTGGCTCTCCCAAATAGGAGAACTTATAGTATCCATTCTCGCCATCCTGTCGTTCCATATCCTCGAAATGAATGGAACGCTTGTCAATACGGACAGGCGTACCTGTCTTCATACGGGCTGAACGGATGCCGTGACGCGTGATGCTCTCAGTAAAGTGAGGCACAGCGGGTTCAGCGATGCGTCCACCAGGAACCATCTTTCGTCCGATGTGCATCAAACCATTGAGGAAGGTGCCAGCAGTAATGATGACTGCTTTTGCTCTGATTTCAGCACCCCAGATCGTCTTGACGCCAACGACCTGTTTTGTATGTTCTCCTACCTGAAGGTCGGAGTGTGGCGCGCAATGCGATGCCATCGCAACACACTCAACCTCCTCAACCAGCAATTCATCAGCTTGGTCTTGCCAGATGTCAAGATTGGGCGTAGCATCCAAAACGGAGCGCCATTTCCAGATAAACTTTCCTCTGTCGCACTGGGCACGAGGACTCCAAACGGCAGGACCTTTCGAACGGTTTATACCTCCAACAGCAGGATTACACGACATCTGTGCAATCTTGTTCATATCCATCGTGACCAGCAATGTCTTGGCACCCATGTTGGCAGAGGCCGTTGCAGCCTCACATCCAGCATGTCCGCCACCAATCACAATTACATCATATTTTAGAATCATGCTGCAAAATTACGAATAAGAGAGCAAACAGCAAAGAGAATTGCCGTTTTTCTTTCTTTTCACACATTGACAATCCTTTCGAGTAGTTCTTTGTGATGTCCTGGTATGATGATGTGGTGATTGCCAATGGGGTTTGTTAGGAAATATTGAGCTTGACTCTTGTCTGCCAATTGGATGACTTGCTGTGTACGACAAAGGTCGGGCTTTGCCTGATTGCGTACGAGCGTTCCCTCAGCAATGAAGTGGCGCTGAAGATTGCCAGAAACTTTAAAGACAGTGACGGGCCCTTCCTTCATGAATCCTCTGATGGCAACGCCGATACCTGATTCGAAATGAGTGTCCAACTCATAACGTTCCACCATGTTCAAAGGAATAGTACAATGGGCAAATAACATCTCACCTGTTTCTGGATTGATCGTCGAAGGATTTGCCTGGAAACCAGAAATGCCAAAGAGTGAGCGGACTATCATCATCGTCAACATAGCAGGTACGTCGCCCTCGCAACCTGCCACATAACCTTCAGCGTTAAGTTTAGCCAGTGCCATACAACCAGTATCTTTCAGCGCAGTCAACAAATCGAAACAACGGAGCGTAAAACCTTGCAACCGATACTCAGCTATGATCGTTTTTAAACTTTCGTAGATATCCTGTTGTTTATACATCGTCTCTATTGGTATATCCACGAGTTCAATGCCCAGGCGAGCCTTTACTTTTTCCTTGTCAGCATGACTGGAAATCAACCAGTCGGAAGGTTTGCCGATGATACCCAAGCGCGCACCATTTAACAGACGACGTGCTTCCTCAACTTTCTGGAGCAGACAGATGCGATTGCTGATGTACTCAGGACTGCCATGAATAATCTCGCCATTGATGTCGTGTTGGCGCAAGTAAGAAAGTATCTCCATTGATGCCGCCAACGAATTGCTCTTGCCTGATGTCAGCAAATAGAATGGCCTGTCGCTCTTGGCTTGTAACTCAGGCAGAAGTTGAAGGAAGACACCTTCCGTACCTCCCGTCCGTACATAAATCAGGTTAAGACTAGCTGACCCATAGTCACTATAGTCGTTACCTTTCAGTTCGTACTCAAGACCCAGACTTGTCAGAAACTCATGGGTTACAGCACTGACAGCAACTTCGTCGTGCAACTCAGAAGTGAGTGTAAAGATGGCGATGTTCTCTTTCATACCTTTGTCGTTCTAGAGATTAATTTTGTGCCACAAAGATACAAAAATCAGGCTAAAACACCAAAGAATCAAATGGATTTTGTATAAATAAAACATATTTTTACGGAAACGTTTGCGTAATTCATCTTTTTTCATTACCTTTGTACCCTAAAACGTGTGCGCGATACCTAATAACAAGTATTTTATAGTTAAATTATTAATAATTCAAATTCAATTTATGTGGTTAATTAATTCATCAATTGGTCGAAAAGTTGTAATGTCCGTTACGGGTATTGCGCTAATTTTGTTCCTGACATTCCATGGATGCATGAACGTTGTAGCGCTGTTCTCTGGCGAGGCTTACAACATGATTTGCGAATTGCTGGGTGCCAACTGGTATGCCGTTGTGGCAACACTTGGTCTGGCTGCTCTGGCTGTGATTCACATTGTCTATGCATTCATCCTGACTGCACAGAACCGTACCGCTCGTGGCAGC
The DNA here is from genome assembly GCA_902800245.1 of uncultured Prevotellaceae bacterium. Classification (GTDB taxonomy): domain Bacteria; phylum Bacteroidota; class Bacteroidia; order Bacteroidales; family Bacteroidaceae; genus Prevotella. The sequence goes on along the minus strand of CADCDY010000106.1, from coordinate 2,324 downwards.
AGTCGCTACGACGTAGCTACTACGGTAAATGCTGGCAAGGTGGAGTGGGCATCTAAGAACATGCTCGTCCTGGGTATCATTATCTGCCTGGGTTTGTTGCTCCATTTGTTCAACTTCTGGTACAACATGATGTTTGCTGAGCTCGTAGGTATGGAGACGACTCTGAGTCCTGCCGATGGTTTTGGTTGGATTAAGGAGACTTTCTCTAATCCTGTGTTTAGCGTGCTTTACATCATCTGGCTCGTGGCTATTTGGTTCCACCTGACTCACGGCTTCTGGTCAGCTATGCAGACGCTCGGCTGGAGTGGTAAGACTTGGCTCTGCCGTTGGAAGATGATCGGTGGCATCTATGTTACCTTGCTGATGCTGGCCTTCCTCGTAGTGGTACTGGCTTTCTGGTTCGGTTGCGCTCCTTCATTGTGTAATGGTGGTTGCTGTGCTGCCAATTATGGCAAAAGTAATTGATTCTAAGATTCCCGCAGGTCCAGTGCCTGAGAAATGGAAGGAATATAAGGCTCACCAGCGCTTGGTTAACCCCAAGAACAAGCTGAAGCTGGATGTGATCGTAGTTGGTACCGGTCTGGCTGGTGCTTCTGCAGCTGCTTCACTTGGCGAGATGGGCTTCAACGTGATCAACCTGTGTATTCAGGATTCTCCTCGTCGTGCTCACTCTATCGCTGCTCAGGGTGGTATCAACGCTGCCAAGTGCTATCAGAACGATGGTGACTCTGTCTATCGTCTGTTCTATGATACTGTAAAGGGTGGTGACTATCGTGCTCGCGAGGCTAACGTTTATCGTCTGGCTGAGGTTTCTAACAATATTATCGACCAGTGCGTAGCTCAGGGCGTTCCCTTCGCTCGTGAGTACGGTGGTATGCTGGCCAACCGTTCGTTCGGTGGTGCTCAGGTAAGCCGTACATTCTACGCTAAGGGGCAGACCGGTCAGCAGCTGCTGCTGGGTGCCTACAGCTCACTGAGCTGTCAGGTTCAGGCAGGTAAGGTAAAGCTCTATACTCGTTACGAGATGGAGGATGTAGTCATCGTTGATGGCCGCGCTCGTGGTATCATCGCCAAGAACCTTGTTACTGGTAAACTTGAGCGCTTCTAAGGGTGCTTACTTTGCAAATCCCTCTTACGTTCAGATTCACCCCACCTGTATCCCCGTTCATGGCGACAAGCAGTCTAAGCTGACGCTGATGTCTGAGTCTCTGCGTAACGATGGTCGTATCTGGGTTCCCAAGAAGATTGAGGATGCTAAGGCACTTCAGGCTGGAACCAAGCAGGGTTGGGAGATTCCTGAGGAGGATCGCGACTACTATCTGGAGCGTCGTTATCCTGCATTCGGTAACCTCGTTCCTCGTGACGTTGCCAGCCGTGCTGCTAAGGAGCGTTGCGACAAGGGCTTCGGCGTGAACAACACGGGTCTGGCTGTGTTCCTCGATTTCTCTGAGTCAATCAACCGTCTGGGCATCGATATCATCATGCAGCGTTATGGTAACCTCTTCGAGATGTACGAGGAGATCACCGACGTATTCCCTGGCGACGTAGCTAATGAGATCAACGGCGTGAAGTACTACAAGCCGATGATGATCTATCCCGCTATCCACTACACAATGGGTGGTATCTGGGTTGACTATGAGCTGCAGACCTCTATTCCTGGTCTGTTTGCTATAGGTGAGTGTAACTTCTCTGACCACGGTGCTAACCGTCTGGGTGCTTCTGCGCTGATGCAGGGTCTGGCCGATGGTTATTTCGTGCTGCCTTACACCATCCAGAACTATCTGGCCGACCAGGCTGTTTGGCCGAAGGTTTCTACCGATCTGCCTGAGTTTGCTGAGGCTGAAAAGAAGGTGGACGCTGAACTCGACCGTCTGCTGAACATCAAGGGTAAGCGTTCTGTTGACTCCATCCACAAGGAACTCGGTCACATTATGTGGGAGTATGTTGGTATGGGTCGCACAGCCGAGGGCTTGAAGACAGGTCTGAAGAAGATGCACGAGCTGGAGAAGGAGTTCGACACGAACCTTTTCGTTCCTGGCACGAAGGAAGGCCTGAACATCGAGCTCGACAAGGCTATCCATCTTCGTGACTTCTTCACCATGGGTCAGCTTGTTGCTTTCGACGCTCTCTCTCGTAACGAGTCCTGCGGCGGACACTTCCGCGAGGAGTATCAGACCGAGGAAGGCGAGGCCAAGCGCGACGACGAGAACTACTTCTACGTAGGATGCTGGGAGTACAAAGGCAAGGGCAACGAGCCCGAGCTCATCAAGGAGCCGCTGGAGTACGAGGCAATCAAGGTACAGACACGTAACTATAAAAACTAA
>CADCDY010000105.1 GCA_902800245.1 uncultured Prevotellaceae bacterium | reverse complement strand
ATCTTCTGAGAGGAGGTCTCCGCTGATGTTTTGCTGTAAGCCGTCGATGACGCGCTGCAAATGGCTGTGGGCGCGGGTGAGGGCTTCGTAGTGGCGGGCATTAGTGATGATAACGTCGTTGTCGGCAGTTTGGGGAACGGCGTCAATCAGGCGTTGCTTTAGGTCGTCCAATCCCACGCCGAACTTGGCTTGGAAGGCTTCGGTCTTGTTTTCGATACGGATGACGGTCTGGTCGTCACGCACAGGAATGTCAGGGTAGGGGATGCCGGGCTGGGTCATCAGCAGGATGATACGGGCACGCTGGGCGGCGACGATGGAGCGCTCGATGCCGAGGTTCTCTATCTGGTCGTCAGTATGGCGGATGCCGGCGGTATCGATGAAGCGGAAGGTGACGTCGCCAAGCTGGATGCAGTCCTCGATGGCGTCGCGCGTGGTGCCCTGAATGTCGCTGACGATGGCGCGATCTTCGCCGAGGAGTGCGTTGAGCAAGGTGCTCTTGCCAACGTTCGGCGCTCCGACAATGGCTACGGGGATGCCGTTCTTCAGGGCGTTGCCAACCTCGAATGATTGTGCGAGGCGAGTGACGTGGACGTCGATGGTCTGCGCGAGTTGCAGGAGTTCCGTGCGGTCGGCAAATTCGAGGTCTTCGTGGTCAGAGAAGTCGAGCTCGAGTTCGAGCAGCGAGGTGATTTTCAGCAGTTGTTCGCGTAGTCGGCCCAGCTCGGTGCTGATGCCTCCGCGCAGTTGGCTGATGGCAATGTCGTGCGTAGCTTTGTTAGTGGATGCGATGAGGTCGGCAACGGCTTCGGCCTGCGAGAGGTCCATCTTGCCATTGAGGAAGGCGCGCTGGGTAAATTCGCCAGGATTGGCCATGCGGCAGCCTTGCTGAATGAGCAGTTCCAACACCTTATTTAATATGTAGCGCGAGCCGTGACAGGAGATTTCCGCAGAGTCCTCGCCTGTGTAGCTGTGTGGCGCACGGAAAACAGAGACGAGGGCTTCGTCGATGATCTGTTGATGCGGGGAAACCGCATCACACTCGACGAGATGGCCGTAGTGGATGGTGTTGGGCTGGGATTGAGTGCCTGAGCACCTGAGATTCTGATGATGCCTAATGCCCCACCGGGAGCAGTAGCTATAGCACAAATTGTATCGCTGTTCATAGATGAGGTCGCTGTACACAGCGACATACATAACATTTAAATACGGTCGAGAACCTTCTGGATGATGGTGTCGATAGAGTTCTTGTAGTCGGTGTTCATCTTCTGGGCGTAGCGGTTGGCAATGACCATACAGCAGGTCATGGCATGGTGACCTAACAGGGCAGCGAGACCAGCCAGAGCCGACGACTCCATCTCGAAGTTACAAATCTTCATGCCCTCATATTCGAAGGCTTCAATCTTCTTGTTCTGCTCGGGATCGCCCACGGCAGCACGGAGCTGACGGCCCTGAGGACCATAGAAACCGCCACAGGCAACGGTATAGCCTTTGACCATGTCGTCGGCAGCAATGCGGTCGATGAGTTCACGGTCGGCAACGGCTACATAAGGAGCGCCCTTGATGGGGTTCCAGTCCATGTGCTTCTTGAAGACTTCCTCCATCTTCAGGTCGCAGACGTCGTTACGTCCTGCATAGAAGTTGAGCAAGCCGTCGAAGCCGATGCTCTTGACGGAAGCGATGAACGAACCAGTAGGTGTGAAGGGCTGCAAACCGCCGCAGGTGCCGATGCGAACCATTGTCAGGGCGCGGTGTTCGGGCTTCTCTTCGCGGGTAGCGTAGTCGATGTTAGCCAGCGTGTCGAGTTCGTTCACCACGATATCGATGTTATCGCAACCGATGCCATGACTCTGACAGGTGATGCGCTTGCCTTTGTACATACCGGTGATGGTGTGGAACTCGCGAGAAGATACTTCGTGTTCGATGCTGTCGAAGTGGGCAGCGACGGTGTTTACACGGGCGGGGTCGCCTACGAGGATAACCTTGTCAGCCAGGAATTCGGGCTTCAGATGAAGGTGGAAACATGAGCCGTCACCATTGATGATGAGTTCGGACTCGGGGAAGGTTCTTTTTGCCATAGTATTACTTGTTTTTAGTTAGAAATATGATTTCGTTATTGCGTATAGCTTTTTCCGTATTGTTTATTTCTTGGCGCAGACTGTATTGCTGCTGTTCGCTGGCCAGAATCGTAGGACGCAGCTTGCCGCGTTCGGCATTCTCGGCTTGGGCGTATTGTTCGCGAGCAGTATCGAGGGAGTTGACAAGCTGCTGGTATTGGCGGCGCAGGTCTTGCAGTTGCAGGAACTGCTCGAGATTGCCTGGAGCGCGGAAGTCCGCCAGCCGAGTGTACGTCGTTGCATCGTTGATGACGAAGGCGAACTCCTGTTCCACGGGCTTTTCGTGCTGACGCTGGGTAACGGCATTCAGTCTGGCCAGCGCCGCCTGTCGCGCCTCATCGTCCGTCCACGTGTCGGCAATACGGGCAATGCGGGCATAGGGGGCGATTTCCTCGGGACTGAACCCCGAGGCGCTGTACGTCGTGCGGGCCGTCGGTGGCACAAACAGATAGACGCACACCGTGTCTGCGGGCTGGTTGCGGTCGGTGGCGAACCATCCGAGATGGCTGTATTCGTCGACGATATATAAGTAATCGTTGGCTTCGCTATTGAATGGCATGCCAATGTTGACAGGATGCAGGAACTGGTTTTCCTCCGCGTTGTAGCGCGTGACATAAATGTCGTAGCCACCCAGTCCGTCGCCACCCTCAGCAGCGAAGTACAACGTCTGACCGTCACCCATCATGAAGGGATAGTTGACACGCGGAAATTGAGCGTCTTCGTTGATGCCTTTCAGCAGTTGCGGTTGTGTCCAGTGATTTTCCATTTTTTCGCTGCGGTAGACTTGCATGGTGGTGTCCGTCGGTGCCAGCGAGAGGTAGCAGCGTGAGCCCAGTTCGTTGATGTGAACGTAGGCATCGGGTTGCTGTTCGGTGTGGAAGATGTCCTGATAGCGCGACACCTGGCCGACCTCGGGCGACAGGCGGATGGCCGACAGGAGATTTGCCTTGGGTACGACGAAGCTATCGATGAACATGATGCGTTGTGTGTTGGCAGTCATACGTTCCAGTTTCGCCTGATGCTCCAGTTGCTCAGGCGTCAACTTGGGTGCCTTGCGTCTCTGCGCCATTGTCGGCAGTAGAAGGCACGCGAGGAACAATGTGAATATGCTACGTATCTTCATCACTAGGCAAAGATACGAAATAAATTGAAATAACAGACAAATGTCTGCGGACAATTAAAGATATTTAATACTCTACGAGCTTGTTGTCGCTTTCCAATGCGCGCCAGATGCAGTAGCGAGCCTCCGGATTGAGTTGCTGGATGTGTGCAAATAATTCGGATGCTGTGGTGCGATTGGTGGCCTTTTCGTAAGGACATTGCTTTAGTTGTTTCTCATAGCCTTGTTGCTCGGCATAGGCGCGGATGTCGGCTTCCTGACAGAGACATAAGGGGCGGATGATGGTCAGTGGCATCTTTCTCATGCGTAGCTTGGCGGGCATCGTGGAGAAGTGGCCTTGGAAGGTGAGGTTCATCAAGGCTGTATGGATGATGTCATCTTGGTGATGGCCCAAAGCGATCTTCGTGCAACCCAATTCTTGGGCAAGGTTAAAGAGTTGCTTACGGCGCTGCCAGGAGCAGAGGAAGCAGGCGGGCTTTTGTTTGCCCTTGCCCGACGGAGAACAGTCAGTAGTAGTGGCACTTTCGTCGGGAGTGATTTCGCTTACGTCGGGAGTGGCGAAACTGGTGGTGATGATGTGCAAGGGGACGTCGAGGCGGTTACAGAAAGACTGGAGGTAGGTGGTGTCCGTTTCGTAATGAATATTCTCCATCCGAACGTGCAGGGCTTCGACGGTGAAGTGGGGGACATGAACCTTGGAACGACGGGCAAGAAACTCTAGCAGACAAAGGGAATCCTTGCCACCAGACAAGCCGACGAGGATACGGTCGTCCTCGTCGATGAGCTGGAATTGTCCCAGTGCTTTGTTAAAAGTTTTCCAAAGTTTTTCTTCGAGCGTCATAGTGGGGTTTGCCGCTATGTCATAGCGACATACTGGACTATTTCATGAATACCAGATAGACGGCGCAGATGATGAGGAAGAATGCCAGGATGTGGTTCCAGTGCAAATGGGTGCCTTGGAACATGATGTTAGCAATGATGCAGAATACGGCCAGCGAGATGCACTCCTGAATGACCTTCAACTGGATAAGGTTGAAGGGACCACCATTCTCTACGAAACCGAGACGATTAGCGGGTACCTGGCAGCAGTATTCGAAGAAGGCTATCATCCACGAAAAGGCGATGACTCCGATGAGGGGCCAGTTATTTGAGACGCCGTTCTCCTGAAGTTTCAAATGCCCATACCAAGCCAGCGTCATAAAGACGTTGCTTAGTATGAGCAATATGATGGTATAGAGTCCGTTCATAATTTTATCCTTGAGGCAGAACCTCAAGGCACACTACTTTTTCTGGAGGTATTCGTCCATGTTCTGTGCAGCACGACGACCGTCACCCATAGCGAGAATGACGGTAGCACCACCACGCACGATATCGCCACCAGCGAAGATCTCAGCGCGAGCCGACTGCATGCCTTCGTTGACGACGATGGTGTTCTTGCGACCCAGCTCCAGGCCCTCGATAGACTTGGGAACCAGTGGGTTCGGCGATACTCCAACAGCTACGATAACTTGGTCGACATCGAGTGTGACGGTCTTGCCCTCCACGGGAACAGGACTGCGACGACCAGAAGCATCAGGTTCGCCCAGTTCCATAACTTGCAGAACGGCAGCCTTCACGGCACCGTTCTCGTCAGCCAGATACTCGATGGGGTTGTGGAGCGTGAGGAAGTTGATGCCCTCTTCCTTAGCGTGCTTCACCTCCTCCAGACGAGCAGGCATCTCCTGTTCAGAACGACGATAAACCAGTGTGACGTTACCGCCCAGACGCTTAGCCGTACGGCAAGAGTCCATAGCGGTATTACCACCACCTACGACGAGCACGTTCTTACCCAGGTTGATAGGCGTATCGGTCGTCGGATTGGCAGCATCCATCAGGTTGACGCGGGTTAGGTACTCGTTCGACGACATGATGTTGATGGCATTCTCGCCAGGGATATTCATGAAATTAGGCAGACCAGCGCCAGAGCCTACGAAGATACCTTTGAAGCCTTGCTTCTCAAGTGTCTCTACGCTGATGGTCTTACCCACGATGACGTCAGTCTGGAAGTGAACGCCCATTTTGGCAAGGTTCTCGATTTCCACGTCGACAATCTTGTTGGGGAGACGGAACTCAGGAATACCGTATTTCAGCACACCACCGATCTCGTGCAATGCCTCGAAGACATAGACGTCGTAGCCCTTCTTTACCATATCACCAGCGAAGCTCAGTCCTGCAGGACCTGAACCCACGACAGCGATCTTGATGCCGTTGGCAGGAGCAATCTCGGGCAACGAGATGTTGCCGCTCTCGCGTTCATAGTCGGCAGCGAAACGCTCCAGATAGCCGATAGCCACAGCGGGCTCGTTCATCTTCAGGTGGATACACTTGCTCTCGCACTGCTTCTCCTGCGGACATACACGACCGCAGACAGCGGGGAGGGCAGAGGTATTCTTCAGCACCTTAGCGGCAGCCAGGAACTGACCACGCTCGATGTTCTTGACGAACGAAGGAATATTGATATTCACAGGACAGCCCTCGACACAGGTAGGCTTGGCGCAGTCCAGACAACGCTTGGCCTCAGTCATGGCCATCTCCTTGGTGAGTCCGATGTTGACTTCCTCAGTACGGGTGGTGGCACGATAGACGGGATCGAGCTCAGGCATGACGATGCGCTCGATAGCCGTACGCTCCTTGGGTTTCATACTCTTTCTGAGCTCTTCGCGCCAAGCTGCGTTGCGGTCTGTCAGCACCTCGATGGTGTCGTTGGTGGGGTCGCTGTCCATCACCACGTCGGTGGTTTTCTCGACGGCAGAACCGTCGAGCACACTACCTTTGCCCACCAGGTGCTCTTCGTAGTGCTCCAGCTCTTCCTGCTCGGCACGCTTGAAAGTGCCCATGCGCTTGAACATCTCGTCCCAATCGACGAGGGCGCCATCAAACTCAGGACCATCGATGCAGACAAACTTCGTCTTGCCGCCAATGGTCAGACGGCAAGCACCGCACATACCCGTACCATCCACCATGATGGTATTCAGACTGACCTCGCAGGGGATGCCGTGCTTTTGAGCTGTGAGGTTCGAGAACTTCATCATAATGGGAGGACCAATGGCGAAGATTTTGTCGACATGCTCCTGTTCAACGAATTTCTCGATACCAACAGTCACTACGCCTTTCTCGCCGTATGAACCGTCATCAGTCATGATGATGACTTCGTCAGACGATTCGCGAACTTTATCCTCAAGGATAATCAAATCCTTCGAGCGGCCTGCCATCACGCTGAGTACACGGTTGCCAGCAGCCTTCAAGGCCTGAATGATGGGCAGCATGGGAGCTACGCCCAGTCCGCCACCAGCACAAACGACGGTGCCGTATTTTTCAATCTTGGTGGGGTTACCCAGAGGACCTACCACGTCAGCTACGAAATCGCCAACGTTCAGGGCACATAACTTCTTGGAAGAGAGACCTACCATCTGGACAACCAGCGTGATAGTGCCCTTATCGATGTCTGCACCTGCAATAGTCAGTGGCATACGCTCACCTTTCTGGTCTACACGTACGATAACAAAGTTGCCTGCCTTACGGCTTTTGGCAATCAGTGGAGCCTCAATCTCGAAAAGGAAAACTTTTTCAGAGAATTGCTCTTTCCTTACGATTTTATTCATAATTGATTTGTTTGGTTTCAATTTGGCTGCAAAGATACTCAAAAATAATCAAAAAGCAAAAGAATATGACGTTTTCTTTTGCTTTTTGATAAATATAATGATGTGGCGGAAGAGATGCTTATCCAATATACTGGAGAATCAGTTCGACAGCCTCATCTTCGGTCTTACCTTCCATATTGATGACGAGGTCGTAGTTGCGAGTGTCGTAGCGAGAGGTGCCAGAATATTTCTTAACATAGTTCTCGCGCATTTCGTCCACTTTCTTGATGACTTTTTCTGCCTCTTCACGGCTCAGCTGCTGCTTGCTCATAATGCGCTGGATACGATGCTCCAGAGGTGCCTGAATCAGGATGCTGAGGTGGTTGGGGTGATCGGCAAATACACTGAAACCGTTACGGCCGGCAATGACACATGAGTCCTCGGCAGCAACCTGGGTAAGAATCTCCTTATCCATCTTGAACATGTCGCTACTTGTAACGAGGTATCCTTCCTGACCTGTCATGCGCTGGTAGTACCACATCTCATTCATACCCTGACCCATATACATGGCTGAGTTGATGAATTCACGCCACCAGTCGCCCTTTCCGCTCTTCAGCTTCTCAATCTGCTCTGTGTCAAGCTGGAACTTCTTCTTCAGTTCGTTGATGAGTGCCTTGTCGTAGAAAGCTACGTTCAGTTTCTCTGCCAACTTCCTGCCGACGGTGCGACCACCACTACCTAATTCACGGTTAATCGTGATGACATACTTTTGATTTTTGTCCATATCGTTTGTCCATTAGTTAATAATTATTCTCCGTTTACTTGATATCTGCTTGCAAAATTACGAAATCTTAGTCAAATTGCAAAGAAAAATAGCCGAAAAATATTGAATACCACTAAATTGTAACTTAATCTATCATCTCGAAGCCGGTATATGGCACAAGAGCTGCAGGGATACGGATGCCCTGTTCTGTCTGGTTATTTTCCAATAATGCAGCTACGATGCGTGGCAGGGCAAGAGCCGAACCGTTCAGTGTGTGGCAGAGCTCGGTCTTCTTGGTCTCGGCATTACGATAGCGGCACTTCAGACGGTTGGCTTGATAGGTGTCGAAGTTTGATACGCTTGATACCTCGAGCCAGCGTCCCTGAGCTTCAGAATAAACCTCGAAGTCGTAACAGATAGAGCTGGTGAACGACTGGTCGCCACCACAAAGCAACAGGATGCGGTAGGGCAGTTCGAGCTTCTTCAGTAGTCCCTCCACGTGTTCCAGCATCTCCTTGTGGCTCTCCTTTGAGTGCTCGGGTTTGTCGATGCGCACAATCTCAATCTTCGAGAACTCATGCAGACGGTTCAGACCGCGAACGTCCTTGCCATAAGAGCCAGCCTCGCGACGGAAGCATTCGGTGTAGGCACAGTTCTTAATAGGCAACTGAGCCTCGTCCAGAATCACGTCGCGATAGATATTGGTAACGGGCACCTCAGCGGTAGGAATCAGATAGAAGTCATCCACCTCGCAATGGTACATCTGACCTTCCTTGTCAGGTAGCTGACCTGTACCATAGCCAGAGGCAGCGTTTACTACTGTAGGAGGCATAATCTCCGTATAGCCACTCTTGCGAGCTTCGTCAAGGAAGAAGTTAATGAGGGCACGCTGCAAACGAGCACCTTTGCCAATATAAACGGGGAAACCAGCGCCCGTAATCTTGACGCCCAAGTCGAAGTCGATGAGGTTGTACTTCTTGGCGAGTTCCCAGTGGGGCAGGGGATTGGCGATGCCCAGCTTCGGGTTCACATCCCAATTGCCAACGGTATCTTTGTCTGTGCACTCCTTCAAATTCGACTTCACTACGTGGTTGTCCTCAGCGGCAGCACCCTCAGGTACTTCGTCGTAGGGTATATTAGGTATCTGGCAGAGCAGACGCGTCATCTCCTCCTGAGCCTGATTCATGGTCTCCTCCAACTGCTTGTTGGTTTCCTTCATATCAGATACCTGCGCCTTGATAGTGTCAGCCTCGGCCTTCTTGCCTTCCTTCATTAGACCACCAATCTGCGCTGCCATCTTTTTGGCCTCGCTCAGGTTCTTGTCCAACTGCTGCTGGGCCTCACGACGTTTTTTGTCAACGGCCAGCACTTCGTCAATAGCTTCTTTGGCACCCTTAAAGTGTTTCTTCTCCAATCCGCGAATCACGCGGTCTGTCTCCTCTGTAATGAGTTTCAGTGTAAGCATAATCTTATTGTATTTTGAATTTTGCCTGCAAAATTACAAAAAAAATATAAGAAAGGTGCGATTCTTTTAAGAAAATCGCACCTTAATTATTATAAATTGGAGTTTTTTGTGCTATTATACAATGCCCTGAGCCATCATGGCATTGGCAACCTTCATGAAGCCGGCAACGTTAGCACCCTTCACATAGTTGATGTAACCATCAGCCTGAGTACCGTACTTCACGCAGTTCTCATGAATATCGTTCATGATGCGCTTCAGATAGTCGTCAACCTCCTTGGCAGTCCAGCTCAGACGCTCAGAGTTCTGTGACATCTCAAGACCAGAAACTGATACACCACCAGCGTTAGAAGCCTTACCAGGAGCATAGAGGATCTTG
>CADCDY010000104.1 GCA_902800245.1 uncultured Prevotellaceae bacterium | reverse complement strand
GCCTTTTTCGGCCAGCAGGTCTTTGAGTGTCTCGTCGCTCAGGGGCTTGCGCTTGTCTTCCGCTTCGATGAGTTCCTGGAGGGCGGCCTTGATTTCGCGGGTCGACAATTCCTCACCATCAGCTGTCGTATAGCCGTCGCTGAAGAAATGGCGCAGGGGGAATGTACCCCAGCGTGTCTGGGCGTATTTCGAATTGCTGACGCGTGAGACGGTGCTGATGTCCAGTCCCGTACGTTCGGCAATGTCTTTCAGTATCATCGGGCGCAACGAGGCCTCGTCTCCATCCTCGAAGAAACGGTGCTGCCACTGGATGATGGCCCGCATGGTAACGGTCAGCGTGTGGCGACGCACTTGGATGGCATCGATGAATCCCTGGGCGGCTTCGACCTTTTTCTTCGTATACACCAAAGCCTCCGTCATCTGGCGGCTGAGGTGTTCTTTGTTGTCCTGATAGTCGCGCAGTGTGTCGGTGAACGACGGCGAGACACACAGTTCCGGCACTTCGGCTGTATTCAACGAGAAGGTCACCGTGCCGTCGTCGTGGGTGTCGATGATGAAGTCTGGGGTAATTTGTTGCAGGGAACGTCCGACAGTCTCACTAATGGAAGAGCCGGGTTTAGGATTCAGCTTGCGCAGTTCGGCAATGAGCGTCTCTGCCTGCAAGTCACTTAGTTTCAGCACCTGTTGCAGTCGTTGCCAGTGCTTCTTGGTGAAGAGCTCAAAGTATTCGCTGATGGTTTTCTCCATGAGGTCTCTCAGACGGGACGGGTCGCGCCGCTGAATCTGCAGCAACAGACATTCCTGCAGCGAACGTGCTCCGATACCAGCAGGATCGAACTCCTGCAACAGCATCAGTACTTGTTCTATTTCGCGCGTCGTAGCGTCGAGATGGTGATAGATGGCCAGTTCGTCACTGATGTTGTCCAGCGACTTTCGCAACAGCCCGTCGTCGTCCAGCGAACCAATGAGGTATTCCATGATGTCGCGCTGGCGTTCGGTGATGTTGGCCATGTTCATCTGTTCATTCAGCTGATCCATGAAAGACTCCGTCTGACCATAGACCATTTCCTCGCGATCCTCCTGATTAGACTGGCCGCCTTGATAGACCGGTAAATCCTCGTCGTCGCGACCAATAGACTCCAAGGCAGCATCCAGGGCAGACTGGCGCTCCTCCTGTTCGTAGTCGTCGGTGTCGTTTTTGGGGGAGTCTAGATTTTCCAGAGGATCTAGATTATCTAGATTTTCTTCCGGGGAAAGTTCCAGCGCGGGGTTGTCGTCCATCTCGGTCTTGATACGTTCCAGTAGCTGAGTAATGGGCAACTCGGTCAGTTGCGCTTGCAACAGTTGTTGCTGCGTAATGCTCTGCGTCAGTTTCTGTTGCTGCGTGAGCCGCTGTTCCTGTATCTGTCCCTGTGCCATTTTTTCGTTATTACGTTATTACGACATTACGTCACTCCCAATAAGCAAGTGTTCGCCGTTGTAGCACGGTGGTATTCTGTGTCTTCGAACCTTTTTCCCAATAGGTCAGACTGAGCGAGTTGCTGGTCCAATTGCCGTTGTCGTCGCGTGTGATATAGTTGTTGCGCATATTGATGGTCATGATGCACTCGCCGTTTTTGTCAAACACCTTCTGATTCTGCGTCAACACCTCGTCCTGGTCGTTGTATGTATAGTCGTTGACATAGCTGATGCCAGCCTCTTCGTTGGTCAGTGTACGTTTGACGAGGCGGTAGCTGTCGTCGTAGGCATAGGTAATCGAGCTGAAACCCTCCTGTTCCTTCATACGTGCCCGAAGCAGATAACCGTAACGGTTATATTCGCGGTCGATGAGGTCGAGATTCTCTATCTGACCATTTCCGTGGAAGTGCATGAACTGGTCTTCGGCGACGGCATTCTCCGTGACGACCTCCTGAACATCGCCACGCAGTCCCATGGAGAGAGCGTCCTTATAATAAGGGGTGGAACCGAGATACAGCACACGGATGTCATGGGAACCGTTTTCGTTGTCGATAATGGAGAGTTTGATGCTGCCGAAATCGTCGATGTAGAACCAGCTGTCGTCACGCTGCGTGAGTTTTCCGTGATCCTTCTCTAATTTATAAAGGAAATACTGCAGGTTCTTTTCTAACATTTTCTGCGTGCTATAGGGGCCGATGGTGATGTAGGCCGACGTGGCGAATTTCGTCTCAGGAGCCACGCTGACCATCAGTTTTGAGCGGAAACCGTAGAAATTGCCGCGGAAATAATAGTCCTCACCATCGTCGGACTGTCCCCATTCGGCAAACTGAGCTTCCGCCAACGCCTGTCGCAGCGAGTCGATAGGTCCCTCGATGGGAATACCCATCAAAGAAATGCTTCGTGGGTCGCCCTGTGGCTGTGCAGAAACGGTCAGTACTGCAACAAACAGGAGGATGATAAACGTTATTTTCTTCATTTTCGCTGCAAAGTTACGAAAAGTTGAGCGCAAAACAAAAGAACTTGTTCTTTTTTTGCCGAGACGGAGTAACTTCACGCTCTTAAGAGCGTAAAGATACACAATATTTTTGTATCTTTGCACCAAAATTAGAGAAATATGAAGATATTTGCTGTAGGAATGAATTATATCCAGCACAATAAAGAGCTGGATGGCGCGTTATATAAACCAGAGAGGCCTGTTATTTTCACCAAAGCAGACTCCGCGTTACTGAAGGACCATAAGCCGTTCTTCATCCCCGACTGGAGCGAGCAGGTGGATTATGAGACAGAGCTGGTAGTACGCATCTGCAGGCTGGGCAAGAGCATTCCTGAGCGCTTCGCCCACCGTTATTATGACGCTGTCACCGTGGGTATTGACTTTACGGCACGTGACTGGCAGCGTGAGGCCCGTAAAGAGGGCCATCCCTGGGAAATCTGTAAGGGCTTCGACGGGTCGGCGGTAATTGGCGAGTGGGTGCCGAAAGAAAAATTCTTGGATGTGCAGGCGTTGCACTTCCATCTCGACATCAATGGGACGACGGTGCAGGAAGGCTGTGCGAGCGATATGCTCTATAAGATTGACGAGCTGATAGCTTATATCTCGCAGTTCTTTACGCTGAAAACCGGTGACTTGCTATATACAGGAACTCCTGTGGGCGTCGGTCCCGTTCATATCAACGACCATCTGGAAGGGTGGTTGGAAGAAAGAAAAGTATTGGAATTCAATTGTAAGTGAGACGCTATATATATATAATAGGTATAGGACTGTTGCTGATGAGCCTGACGGCCAAAGCACAGCAACGGTTTTTCAACCTGACTGCCGAGCAGGTCAGGATTGATTCGTTGTTGCCGGTATTCACCCATCACGTATCGCTGGGACCAGACTATGCCGACTCCGTCTATACCGTATCCATCGTCTATCCGGAATTCATTCCGATGAATGAGACCGACATCGAACGCTGTGAAAAAAACATGTCGAAGTCGCTGCCCGCCATGCCGGAGATATCGCAGGTCATTAGCGTAGATAGGAAACGGGGTGAACTGACGCTCTCGTTTGTTCCGCTGGTATTCCGTGACGGCCGATACCAGAAACTGGTAAGTTTTATGCTGGATGTCAGAGGTCAGAAGTCAGCGGTCAGAGGTAGGAGGGCTGCGACGCAGCGCTATGCTGATCATTCCATATTGGCAACGGGCAAGTGGGCAAAAATAGGTGTGCCGTCGACGGGTATCTATCAAGTAACCGGCGAATTAATTAGGAAGGCAGGTTTCACGGATATTAATAAGGTCAAAATCTATGGTTATGGCGGTGGAATACAGCCTGAGATGCTCACTGCTGATTATCTGGTAGAGACGGATGATTTGATGGAAGTGCCGACGTGTGAGGTTGGAGGACGAAAACTGTTCTATGCCATCGGACCTGTCACTTGGGATGCCAGTCACAAACGCATCCGTAATCCGTATTCTAACTACGGCTATTACTTCCTGACGGAAAACGACAGTACTGCGCTGACTATAAGTGAAGCGGAATTCAAGGAAAAATATTATCCTTTGGCAGACGACTATAATTCCTTGTATGAGGTTGACGACTATGCCTGGTTCCAGGGAGGTCGTAACTTGTATGATGCAACGGCGATAGGAGCTGGCGGAAGTCATACCTTTACCATTGCGGCAAAGGGAACAGGCGCTGAAGGACAAATGACAACAGTAGTGACGGCAGATGATGCAGCAACGGTGTCTATCAGTTTGAATGATATTCCTCTGGATTCCGTCATAATCGCGGCGCACGGCAGTTATGAAAAGATGCGCCAGACGACGAGTATGAAGGCCGTTTATAACCTGCAGACATCTAACAAGGTGACAATCAAGAATATCTCTGGCAGTGCAACGGTACGATTGGACTATATCTCACTGCATGCCAACGAACCCGCTGCAGCTCCAGATTTGTCTGCTACATTCCCTGTTCCGGAATATGTGTATAACATCACGAATCAGGACCATCATGCCGATGCATTTGCAGATATGGTCATCATCATTCCTACGACACAAAAACTCAAGGCACAGGCAGAACGTCTGAAAACAATGCATGAGCAGGAGGATGGCCTGAGGGTTAACATCGTTCCTGCCGACGAACTGTTCAACGAATTCTCCAGCGGTACGCCGGATGCCAATGCCTATCGCCGTTATCTGAAAATGCTTTACGACCGCGCAGGAACAGATGCTGATATGCCGCGTTATCTGCTGCTGATGGGTGATGGTGCCTGGGACAACCGTATGGCCTGCGCGGAGTGGAAAGGCTATTCACCTGACGATTTCCTGCTGTGCTATGAGAGTGAGAACTCGTCGAGTGCCACCGATTGCTATGTGACGGACGACTATTTCTGTCTGATGGACGACGGTGAAGGGGGCAATATGCTGACGGCAAAGGCTGATGTGGCTGTAGGACGTATCTCTGCACGAACGGCTGACGATGCCGCTGGCGTGGTAGATAAGATGGAAAGCTATGTTAACAACGATAATGCCGGCGCTTGGCAAAACCTGCTTTGTTTTATGGGTGACGATGGTAATGAAAATGCTCACATGCAGGATGCCGACAGCGTCGCACGGATGGTAGAACAACTCTATCCGACTTATCAGATAAAGCGTGTCATGTGGGATGCCTACACTCGTGTCAGTTCTTCGACGGGAAACAGTTACCCTGATGTGACACGACTCATCAAACAACAGATGCAGCAGGGTGCGTTGATGATGAATTATGCCGGACACGGGCGTGCTGATGCTATATCGCATGAATATGTACTGCGTTTGGCTGATTTCGAGAATGTGTCGCCACGACTGCCTTTGTGGTTGACGGCCTCTTGTGACATCATGCCCTTTGACGGACAAGAAGAGAACATCGGTGAAACGTCATTCTTTAACAAGAAAGGCGGTGCTGTGGCATTCTATGGTACGACACGTACGGTATATCAGACTCAGAACCGACTGATGAACCTGGCATTTACCCGTCATGTATTAAGTCAGGACGACAACGCACAGCTACTCCCCATCGGTGAAGCTGTACGACGGGCAAAGAATGAATTGATAGAGACAGGTATCATCATAGGATACGTGAATGGAAATCCCGTTTACTCCACTGACCGCACGCAGAACAAACTGCAATATACGTTATTGGGCGACCCTGCCATGAGACTGGCGGCACCGACAATGGGTATCCGGATCGATTCCATCAATCATGTGCCTTTAACGGAGAGCCAGACACAGATTCTGAATGCAGGATCGACAGCAACCATCAATGGACATGTTTTGGAAAAGGATGGACAGCCTGCTACTGGATTCAATGGCACGTTGACGACGATTGTGCGAGATGCACTTGAACGGGTGGTTTGTAAGTTGAACGACCCAACGGAGGCTGAATATCCCTTTGTTTTCTACGATCGTCCGAACGTGCTCTTCAATGGTAATAATGTTGTGAAGGACGGACGTTTCTCGCTGACCTTTGCAGTTCCTAAGGATATCAGCTATTCCGATGCAAACGGACTTATCAACCTCTATGCAGTCAGTAGCGATAAGACCATGGAGGCCAGTGGTATTTGCGATCAGGTGAAGATGAGCGGTTCGGGACATCTTCCACAGGATGGAGCGGGACCTAATATCTATTGCTATCTGAATAGTGAGGCGTTTGTCAATGGAGGTAGCGTCAATCCGACGCCTTACTTCGTGGCTCAGCTGAACGACGAGGATGGCATCAATGCGGCAGGCAGCGGCATCGGTCATGACCTGGAGCTGATTATTGACGGAGACATGACGAAGACTTATTCGTTGAACGATTATTTCAAGTACGACTTTGGCAGCTATACAACTGGAACGGTAGGCTATAGCATTCCCGAACTGTCGTACGGAGATCATAAACTGCTGTTCCGTGCTTGGGACATACTGAACAATTCGTCGACGGCAGAACTTACATTCAAGGTTGTAAAAGGTCTTGAACCGTTGTTCTTCGACGTAGAGGCAACGAAGAATCCTGCCACGACAACGACGTCGTTCCGTATCCTGCATGACCGGACGGGTAGTGATTTGGATATTGTTTTGGACGTGTTCGACATCTCTGGACGTCACCTGTGGTCGTATGCAGAGAATGGAATACCTGCAGATAACAGCTATACTGTAGATTGGGATTTGACGGTGGATGGCGGACGTCGTCTGCAGACGGGTGTATATCTCTATCGGTTGCGTATAGCCAGCGACGGCAGCAACTATGCTTCGAAAGCTAAGAAACTTATCATTATAACTCATAAATAAGGGAATATGAAGACAACAAAAAAGATAATGTTATTGACAGCTGGTCTGTTCTTGGGACTGATTGTCCGTGCGCAGGATACCAAGAGCCAGTTCAACCCCGTTGAACACGCTGTCATTTCGCAGACCATCGCCCCCGATGCCCGTTCGGCTGGTATGGGTGATGTTGGTGCGGCCACAGATCCTGATGTGAACTCACAGTACTGGAACCTTGCTAAGTATCCGTTCTGTATCAGCCGTGCGGGTATTGCACTGAACTACACCCCGTGGCTGCGGCAGTTGGTAAACGACATCGATTTGGCTTATGTGGCAGGCTATTATCGCATCGGTGACAATGCATCAATCAGTGGTTCGCTGCGCTATTTCTCGCTGGGTGAGGTGATGACTTCGCTCGAAGATAACGCCATGACGGTGAAACCCTATGAGATGTCGCTTGACGTCGGTGCAGCCTTGATGTTGACAGAGAAGTTCTCGTTGGGTGTGGCTCTGCGCTGGATTTACAGTGACCTGCGTTTTGACTACACGGAAGATGCTTCTCCGGCTTCTGCCTTTGCTGCCGATATTCATGCTTATTACAATAATTATATCAATATCGGACAGCGTGAATGCCAACTGGGCTTGGGTTTGGTACTGCAGAATATGGGTTCAAAGATTACCTATTTCGGTGACGACCGTTCGCAGTTCTTGCCTGCCAATCTCAGGTTGGGTGCTTCGTTGATGATTCCTGTTGATGAATACAACCGTTTCACCATTGCTGCCGATGCCAATAAACTGATGGTTCCCACAGTTCCCAAGCAGAATGACGGCGAAACGAAGGAGGAGTATGAGGAGCGCGTCATATCTGAATATAGCGATGTCAGCTCATTCAGTGGTATGATTAAGAGCTTTAGCGATGCACCGGGCGGCTTCAAGGAGGAATTGGAGGAGATTCAGTGGAGTGTGGGTGCAGAGTATGTTTACCACGACCAGTTCTCGCTGCGTGCCGGTTATCACCATGAGTCGGAGAATAAGGGTAACCGTAAGTATTTTACAATCGGTGGTGGTTTCCGCATGAACGTATTCTCGCTGGATGTAGGTTATGTCATCTCTACGGCTCGTAGCAATCCTCTGGATCAGACGCTGCGTTTTACGCTGGCTTTCGATATGGATGGCATCAAGGACCTATTCAGAAAATAAATCGGAATAACGGAAGTACGTAATAACGTAATAACGACATAACGCAATAACGAAAACATGATAAGAGTCGGAATGGGCTATGACGTCCACCAATTAGTAAAGGGACGCGACCTATGGATGGGCGGAATAAAGTTGGAACATGAACTGGGCCTGCTAGGTCACAGCGATGCCGACGTACTGATACATGCTATCTGTGATGCTATTCTGGGAGCTGCCAATATGCGAGACATTGGCTATCACTTTCCGGATACTTCAGCGGAAACAGACGGCATGGATAGCAAGATTATCCTGAAGAAAACAATCGAACTGATAGCTACCAAGGGTTATCGATTGGTGAATATTGATGCGACGATATGTGCCGAACGGCCAAAGATGAATCCGCATATTCCTCAGATGCAACAGACGATGGCGCAAGTGATTGGTTGCGATGTCGACGCCATCTCTATTAAGGCTACGACGACAGAGAAGTTGGGCTTTACCGGACGACAAGAGGGTATTTCCGCTTACGCAGTGGCTCTTATTGAAAAATAAGGGCCATTTATTGAACTCAAAAAAATACCACTACTCATCGACGAGCAGTGGTATTCAAAAAGCCTATGTTTAACTAAAAATCCTTTGTATTCGAAGTAATTCCAGT
>CADCDY010000103.1 GCA_902800245.1 uncultured Prevotellaceae bacterium | reverse complement strand
AATGCGGAAAGTAGGAAATGCGGAAAGTGGACATTAAGCAGTTTCCGGGGGCGGCAGAGAGACATTATAAGTAGAAGTTTATTTAAAATTATTATTATTGAAATTATATAATACCATTATTATTTATATTATTCTATTATTATTTATATTATTCTATTATTATTTATATTATTCTATTATTATTTCTATTACTCTAAAATACCTTAATGTCCACTTTCCTACTTTCCTACTTTCCTACTTTTTTCGTCTTTTGTTTGGAGTCTCAGGATTTTTTTCGTATCTTTCTCCTTTGGAGAAAATAGGCTGCACCTCAGAAAAATCCAAAAAAATTTGGTTTTTCGTTCGGTTTGCACTATCTTTGCAGCGGAAATAAAATTATACGACTATGAATGCAGTATCAATGAACAATCTTTGGGCTTATCTCCAGGGACTTTCGCTGACTGCCAGCAATCGCAAGTGGCTGGCAGAACGTCTGATAGAGGTTGATCGTACGACTCCTCCCGTGTTACATACTTTGGAGGAAGCATTGTCCGACCTTGACGAATCAGAGAAAGAGTTCGAGCGTGGCGATGTGCTGACGGACGAAGAGTTCAACACTAAGTGCCAGGCTCTGATTGACAGCTTTGCCGTTTAGTTATGCAGTTAGAAGTCTCAAAACGGGCCCAGCAGCAATGGCTTCGCATCCTTGTCTATTACAACGAGATGGGCGGTCAGCGTGCAGCTGCTAATCTTCACCAGAAATACCTGAAGAAGAGGGAACGGTTGCTGAAACATCCTGAGAGCGGATTTCCTGAGCCTTTATTAACCGACAGAAAGATACGTTATCGTGCTGCCATTATCAACGACTATTATAAGGTTATTTACTACGTGAAAGATGATGTTCTCCGCATTGCTGCATTCTGGGATATGCGCATGCATCCTGAGAAATTGAAAAAAACAATATAATTGTTGAACCCTTTAAAACCGCAGATGCCTATGGGCTGAGAGAAATATAACACGGACATATAGGATGAATATCCGCTTTTAGATTCTTGTTCTCGAAATTCGGCAAAAGTTTCAAAGATATAATCAAGAACTGAAGTAGGAGTTCACGCCGCTTGGCGTGGGCATTACTCGTTTAAGATTATAGGGCGTTTGCCGATGCCTCGAGAACGTAGACGAAGTACTTGTCCACGTTTTATTTTTGTATGTATTCAAATAATAATAACTAACATCTTTAAAAACAAAAAGGATTATGAAAAGAAAAGATTATGAGAAACCGACGACGGAAGTCGTCCAGTTGAAACAGCGGTGCCAGATTCTGGCTGGCAGTAGTCCATTAGATGCCACACGTAGCGGCTATGGTGATGTGGAAGAATTAATTTGGGAATAAACAGAAGGAGGATACGACTATGAAGAAAATGATTTCAAACATCAAGACTTTGGCCGCCCTGCTGATGGTAGGAGCTGCCTTCACCGCTTGTTCAAACGACGACGAAATCACCGCAGAGCAGCCCGTGCAACCCACGGAGCCACAGGTTTATACCATGGTTATCAAGGCCTCGAAGGGCGATGACGCTATGACCCGCGCCCTGAAGCCGGGCTTTAACAGCGAGACCGGCAAGAACACCATTGATTTCTATTGGAGCGGCCACGAGAAGATTGACGTAGGACAGATAAGTAACTCAGGTTACTATGTAAAAATCGGTACGGCGACCGCTGCTCCCAGCGCAACCGGAGAGACAACCATCACTGCCACATTTAACTCAGCACCAAATCCTGCAAGCTATATACAATTTTTCCTCTGTGGCGGTAATCAGGACTATACCGGACAAGTAGGCTTGCTGACAGGTGAAAACAGCATTAGCGAGAAATATGACTACTTTGAGGCTACACTCAATTCTGGCAAATATACCGTCGATGGCTATAATATTACTCCAAGCGTCGGTATCACTTTTAATCAGTCTATTAATTCCATCGTCAAATTTATCTTAGTGGATAAAGGCAACAGCAACGCGGCCATCAATGCCACAAAACTTAACATCCACGGCTCTCTAACTAAGAAGGTTGACTGTTTTTCAAATTTAGGTGGAGTATCTTGTAGCGATCTGGCAATCACTCCTGCGGGCACTACCAACGAAATCTACGTCGCCCTTGCTTCGGGAGGCAGTGACCTGAGGCTGACCGCCAGAGCCGACGACAATATCTTCAGCTATTCGAAATCGAATGTGAGTTTCTGGAGAAAGAACTACGAGATTACGGTGAAGATGAATAAGATTCTTTCCAAAGTGACGGAAAGCAATGCCGCCAGCGTATTGGGTGGAGCATATACAGCAATAAGTGCAGATGATGCCGCGACTCTTGCGAAGGAATGCTGGACTATTGCAGGCGGTAACGTCTATGTTGTGACTAGTGCCTCGGGAAGTATTTATGAGCCAAATATTTCTTATGTATTAACAAATGACGGCACGAATACATATACTGGCACATTTACTACTCAGGTGGAATTGATGTCTTTATACTCAGTAAGTGAAAAATCGGCCTGGTTTGTTGAGCCCGCATCCTCGGGTGGCGAGACAAATGACTATTGGTATGTAGGGGTAATACCACCAACCGACCCGAATAACCCTGATGAAAATACTGGAAATAATAAATGGACATTACTTAATTCCGAACCAACAGAAATATCAGTAAATACAGATATACAAATGCCAGTTGCAATATGGTATATAGCAATACCACATAGTTATGGTTTCCAAGCATATGATTCAACAGGTGCATGTCCTGACGAAGCAGCATATACAAAATCACAAGTAACTATAGCTGGAACACAATATGATTTATTTACTGGAAATAACAAAGCTATTTCAGTAAATACAATATTCAAAAAATAAAACAGATCAGGGACTCTTTTTGGAAAATCATTGGGGTCGGAGAGGGTGATTGCTTTCTCCGACTCCAGCTTTTTGGGGGTCGATTTTTATGGCAGGACGAAGCGGAGGGACTCGAGGAATTGGACGAGAAGGATGTAGAGGGGCAGCAGGGGGGCACACTGACGTAAACCGTAGACCAGCGCGCCATAGACGTCGGCCAACGACTGGAACGAGCCGGCGATGACGCCGTGGATGATGGCGGCCATGAGGATGCCGAAGGCGGCGAGGGGCACGAGACTGGCGGAGAACGGCGAGGGCCAGAGCAGTCCGCTGGCGGAGAGCAGTACGGCGTGGGGCACGACGGTGAGCAGGAGCACAATGACGACGTAGATGACGAGGAACACCACGGACACTCCACGGCTGCGGACGGCGGCACCATAGGCCATAGCCAACAGCAATAGCCAGACGAGCACGGGGCTGCCGACAATCTCGGCAAAATGGCCGAGGAACCAGCGGATGCCTTCCCCTGAGAGCATGCTGCGCACACCGCTCAAGGGCAACGCGGCACTCCACAGCCACGAGCCAAGCATGAGCAGCAGCTGGGCCAACACCAGCGCGAGGGCAATATGTGGGAGCTTAATCCGCATCGGGCACGAGGTTATCGATATCGAGGATGCGCAGTTCGATGGCTCGCACGACAAGGCGCGTGGCATTGACGCTCTCGCCACCGGGGAACAGCTTCTTCACCAGTTCGTTCTGGCGCTTCTCCAGGCTCTTCACGCCGAAGGGCATGCCGCGCAGCGTGGTGATCTGCTCCTTGGTATAGCCGAGGGCGAGGTGGCGCAGGAAACGTTCGTCGTATTCGTCGATTTCGTAGTCGATGAGTGCCTCCTGACTGGCGAGCTGCGACGATACGGCCTGCTTGAAGCGGTCGACGATGCGTTCGAGGATGGGCTCGTTGAACACCAGCGCCTTGCCCTCCATGACGGAGCGCACATCGTGGCGCGTCAGCAGTTCACCGCTCTTGAGGATGATGCCGTCGGCGCCTGCGTCGAGCACGTCGACCCATAGTTTCTCGTTGAGTATCTCGCCCGTGAAAATAAGCACCTTGACCTGCGGATACATCTCCTTGGTCTGACGGCATATCTCGACGCCGACGGTGGTAGAGCCGCCCAGTCCGAGGTCGAGCAACACGAGGTCGGGCTGCTGTTTCTTGATGAGTCGCCAGAACGACAGCTCGTCGTCGGCAGTACCGATGACTTCTGCCTCTGGGATTTCGTTACGAACGATACCTTCCGTGCCTTTGAGTTCAAGGGGCACGTCCTCGACGATAATAAGTTTAAACTTGTCCATTGTTGTATGTTGGTAGAGTAATTGTTATTTCTTGCGGTGTGACCGTGATGCCACAGGCACGACGGTGGGTGGCGTCGCCGTGGTCGCGGATGATCTGACGGCAGCGCAGGTAGTCGATGTCGGACAACGGCTCGTTGCGGGTGACGGTGAAGACGACGTAGCGGTCGTCCTTAACGTGTGCCTCGACGTGTTGCGGACGGAGGATGTCGGCCAGATAGCGTAGCAGGTTTTCATTGCCCAGCACGGGCGTGTCCCAGAGCGTGGTGTGGCTGACGTGGAGCTTGACTTGTTCGACCTGACGGACGGCCTGCGTACTGAGCAGTCCGTAGAGTTCGCGGTAGTATTGCGTCACCTCGTCGAGCGAACCGACGTCGCCTTTGTCGACGAGCTGTCGGATGCGCGAGGGGTAATACATGGTCTCGTGTTTCAGTGCGGAGAGGCAGTTGTCGAGCACGTTGTTGGCGACATGCAGCTTGTTGTCCTCGAGTTCCATGCGGCGCAGCTCGTCGTCGGCAAACTCGATGTTGTCGAGCTGTATGCGTTCGCGACGACGGCGGTCGTAGAGGCGGTGGCGGTAGTACACCATGTAATAGGCGGGCACGATGAGCAGCAGGATGACGATGAGCAGTATCATGGCGATGCGTTTGTTAGACTGCGACTCCTGCATGACGCGGCAATAGTCGGCCAGCGTATTGTCGGCAGATAGTTCCTTGAAGAGCTGGGTGTACACCTTATTATTATATATATACAGCGGCCACTCGTGGAGGGCGAGCGCGGCAACGGCACTTTCGTTGCGGATGTCGAGGATGACCTGATAGTTGGTGCTGACGCTGTCGTGAAGCCACTGAATTTCGGCAGGCACGGGCGAGGCGTCGGTGGCATCGGCAGTCATGAGCAACGGACTATGGGGATAGTATTGCAGATAATGGCGGTTGAGTGCCGCGCGACAAGAATCGGCAAACAGCAGCGTGCGCTCGTACTGGCCGTTGACGTTGCAGAAATAGGCGGAGTCGGCATAGATGTGGGCGCTGTCTATGGCTGTTAGCTGTTGGCTGTTAGCAGTTAGCTGTTGGCTGTTAGCTGTTAGCTGTTGGCCAAAAACCAATAGCCAAATGCCAATAGCCAAAACCTTCCCCTTCGGCAGTCGGAAGAAGAAGCGGGAACCCCTACCCTGCTCGCTCTCGGCAGACAGCATGCAGACGCTGAATAGCTGGCTCATCTTGCGGTATTTCTCGATGATGCCCTTGCAGTTCATCAGTCCGAAACCGTGCTCACCAGTCACCTTATGGTCGAAGGCGTGGGCCAGCTGTTCGTCAGTCATGCCACAGCCGGTATCTGTCACGGACAGCTCGACGTAGTCAGCCTGTTCAGCAGCCGAGACGGTGACGCTGCCGCCCTTGTCGGTGAACTTGCGGGCGTTGTCGGCCAGCGTGTTGAGCATGAAGAGCGTCAGTACGCGGTCGGCCTTGACAACGGCATCGGTAGGTTTGACGCTGAGCGACACGCCCTTCATATCGAATGCCGAGCGGCTGCGGCCAACGATGTCGAACAGCGGTTGCAGGGGGAAACTCTCGACATGGAGGTTCAGTTCGCCGCGGCGCAATTGAATCCACGTCGTCAGCAGGTCGTTTTGCTCGTTGATCTTATCGGTGACCTCGCGGATGTAGTCGAGGCGTTCGTTATTTTCTAAATTTTCTAGAGGCTCTAAATTATCAAGATGTTCTAGAGGTTCTTGAGATTCCAGATGTTTTACTTCGTGGCGGATGCGGTCGATGAGCGGCAGGATGCCCACGACCACCGACACCTTGGCGCGTTGGTCGAGATTGCGACGCTCAGACTGTTCGACACTTAGCTGTCGCATACGGACGTCTTCAGCCTTCTGCTCGAGCAGGTCGTCGAGCTCGTTACCGTCCTTGCTGCGGTGGTTGAGATAATTGAACAGCCACAGCAGGAACAGTAGCAGCACAATGGCACAGACGACGGCAATGAGCATCCAGTTGAGCTGCTCGGAGGCCTCGTCGTAATGAGCGGCACGCGACTCGAGTTCGCGGTCCTGACGCGTCTGTTCCTGCAGGTCGAGATAGAGGTTGCGGTTGTAGTCGCTGGCAGCCTTGTCGTTCAGGGCGGCATAGGCCACGCTCAGCTGTTCGCGGATAGAGGCCACGAGGTCGGGGGCCTGATTGATGGTGGTGTCGGAGAGCGCCTTGTTCAGATGTTCGAGGGCCATCTCGTCGTCGCCGATGGCATGATAGCAGGAGGCCAGCGTACGATGAGCACCAGCAATCTGGTAGATGTCGCCATAGTCCTCGAAGAGCTGCAGGGCCTCCTCAGCGAGTTCAATGTCGCCAGTATGATCGGCCAATGCCTCCTTGGCCTGTGCCTCGAAATAGGGATAGTCGTGTCGCAGGGCAATATTCAGGCAGCGCGACAAACAATCCATCTCCTCCTGATAGATGTCTTCTTGGCTGCCGTCGGTGATGATGCCACCAGCGCCCATGTTGTACAGGTAATTCAGGAACTGAGCCGTGTCGCGGCGCACCTCGTTAGGATCGATGGCCATGAGTGCGTCGATGGACTGGCGCTCGAGGCCCACATAATAATAGTAGGTGGAATTGACGATGCCAAACTCAGTCTCGGCATAGCGCAGGCGTTGTTGCTGGCGAGCGTCAAATTGGTTGCGCTCCTCGTCGATACGTTTCATACAGGTCACGGCACGCTCGCGAAAATCGTGGAAGTCCTTGTTGCGCGAACGACGCTGGCACAGACGCATCTGCTGGACGTAACACACCAAGAGTTCCAACTGATTGTCGGTCATCTCAGGAATCTGGTTCAGATAGTCCTCTGCGGCCTTATAGTCCATCCTAACCATCTTGACAAAGGCCAGATTGTTCAGTCCTTCTGCAGTTTCTTTCGCCGCTGAAGCATAGTATTCGACGGAGTCAATATTGCGATAGTGATAGGCATAGGAAAGAGCATTCAGCCTGTCCGACGCCTGCCTATCTGGCGATGAACAAGCTGAAATAAGGAAAAGACCCAGTACGGCCAGAAGCCATACTGAGTCTCTAAATGTTATCGTTTTATGCGCGAGCCTTAGCACAGTAGCCGAGTGCCTCCTTGCACTTGTCGGTTACATACTGCCAGTCGCCGGCCTTCACCTTGTCAGAGGGGAACAGCTTCGAGCCCATGCCGACGCAGAAGACGCCAGCCTTGAACCACTTCGTCAGGTTCTCCTCCTCAGGAGCTACGCCACCAGTAACCATGATCTTCGACCAAGGCATGGGAGCCATCAGACCCTTGATGAGGTTCGGACCAACCACGTCGCCAGGGAATACTTTCGTGAAGTCGCAACCAACCTCCTGTGCCTTGCCAATCTCAGATGGTGTCAGACAACCTGGGCAATAGGTTACGCAACGACGGTTGCAGACAATGGCGATATCGGGGTTGAACAGCGGACCAACTACGAAGTTGGCACCCAGCTGAATGTACAGCGAAGCGGTGGGAGCATCGACTACAGAGCCAATACCCAGCGCCAGTTCAGGACATTCCTTGTTCACCCACTTTGACAGTTCACCAAAAACCTCGTGGGCGAAGTCGCCACGATTGGTGAATTCGAAGGCACGAACACCACCCTCGTAGCAAGCCTTGATGACATTCTTACAAACTTCAACGTCCTTGTTGTAGAAAACAGGAACCATCGGTGCTTCGGCAATCTTTGCCATCACCTGGAATTTATCAAACTTTGCCATAATTACTCTTTATATTCACGCTTTAAATACAGGCGACAATCAAATACTGCAACAAGTTCCCAGCCTTCATAGCCCAGCTTGTTTAACTTCTTCTCAGTTCCTACGATAGAGGAAATCACCTTATATTCAAATTGTTTCATAATCAATTGTCAATTGTTAATTCTTAATTGTGAATTGTGAATTAGCTTTAACGCTGTACGCGACCGCTGGCATTACCACCTGCGAGAGATTCGACTTCGTCAACACCTACCAGGTTAAAGTCACCATTGATGGTGTGCTTCAAGGCAGAAGCAGCCACAGCAAACTCAAGAGCCTCGCCCTGAGTCGGCTTGGTGAGCAGACCATGAATCAGACCACCAGAGAACGAGTCGCCACCACCGACGCGGTCGATGATAGGATTGATTTCGTAACGCTTTGACTGGTAGAACTCCTTACCATCATAAATCATCTGCTTGAAGATGCCCTCGTAACCGGCAGCATCGGTCTTACCACCCTCAACGTCAGCATCGGGCTTGAAACCAAGGCAGAGCTCTGCATCCTCCTCATTTCCAATGCAAACATCGACATACTTCATCAGCGGACGCATGATAGAGATAGCCTTCTCAGAGGTCCACAGCTTCTTGCGGAAGTTCAAGTCGACAGAGACCGTCACGCCATGACGCTTGGCAGCCTCGCAAGCGAGCTTAGTCAACTCAGCAGCCTTATCAGAAATAGCAGGCGTGATACCGCTCCAATGGAACCAAGCAGCACCCTCCATAATCTTATCGAAATCAAAATCAGAAGGATTAGCTTCAGCAATAGCGCTGTGAGCACGGTCGTAAATAACCTTTGAAGGACGCATCGAAGCACCAGTCTCTGCATAGTACAGGCCTACGCGGTCGCCACCACGGGCAATGAACTGGGTGTTAACACCATAGCGACGCAGTGCGTTCACTGCAGACACAAAGTAAGCCTCGTGACCATAGTTTGCCACGCTGACAGCAACGTTAGCCTCACCTCCACCAGGGATGATACGGAATGACTCACTCTGAATGAAACGGTCGTTGCCCACGGGCGACAGGCGGAGCATAATCTCACCTAAAGTTACAATTTTTGCCATTTGTTTTAGTATTACGTTTAATGAAATGTTTAAAATATTGGTTGCAAATTTACGACATTTTTTCGGAACTTCCAAAATTATACACTAAATATTCACTAAAATTCTACGTAAACGTTTTTTGTGACACTTTTCTTTTGCCATTCGACTATAATTTCGTAACTTTGTGGCTCGAATATGCATATTTTTGAATTCACACAACAGGAAAAAGAAGAAACGCTGGTACTTTATAATAAGGTACGCGAACTTTTGGACGACTCCTTACAGAAAGGAGACGAACAACACATGCGTCATCACCTGATGCGCGCTATTGAGGAACAGCAGATGCATCGTAACGTCTTCGGACTGAACCCTGTACTACTCGGTTTCCAGACCGCACAACTCGTTGTCGAAGAAATTGGTCTGCGCCGTGATGCCGTCATTGCCATCTTGCTCAGACCCAGCGTCGAAGAAGGCTATCTGACCATCGATGACGTACAAGCCGACTTTGGTGAGTCCATTGCCCGCATCCTACGTGGTTTGCAGCGCATCCAGCAGCTCTATAAGAAGAATCCCGTCATCGAAACTGAGAATTTCCGCAATTTGCTGCTCTCGTTTGCCGAGGACATGCGCGTCATTCTGATTATGATTGCCGACCGCGTGAATCTCATGCGACAGATTCGTGACACCGAACAACTTGAAGCCAAGCACAAGGTCAGCGAGGAGGCTGCCTACCTATACGCTCCCCTCGCCCACAAATTAGGTCTCTACAAGTTGAAGTCGGAACTGGAGGACCTGTCGTTGAAATACATGGAGCACGACGCATACTACCACATCAAGGATAAGCTGAGTGAAACCAAGCAAAGCCGTGATGCCTATATCGAGCGGTTCATCAAACCTATTGAACAGCGACTGACGGAGGCAGGACTGACGTTCCACATCAAGGGACGTACAAAGTCCATCCACTCCATCTGGCAGAAGATGCAGAAGCAGAAATGTCCCTTCGAAGGCGTTTACGACCTCTTTGCCATCCGCATCATTTTGGATACGCCCGTCGAGAAAGAAAAGATGCAATGCTGGCAAACCTTTGCCATTATCACCTCCATGTACCAACCTAATCCAAAACGTTTACGAGACTGGATAAGTGTACCGAAATCAAATGGTTACGAAAGTCTGCATATCACCGTATTAGGTCCTGAGCAGAAATGGGTGGAGGTACAGATTCGTACTGAGCGCATGGACGAAGTGGCCGAACGCGGCGTCGCTGCTCATTGGCGTTATAAAGGCGTCAGGAGCGAGTCAGGACTGGACGAATGGCTTACCAATATCCGTTCGATGCTGGAGACCAGCGACGGTATGGAAGCGATGGACCAGTTCAAGATGGACCTCTATGAGGATGAGGTCTTTGTGTTCACGCCCAAGGGTGACCTCTATAAGTTCCCCAAGGGCGCTACCGTGCTTGACTTCGCCTACCACATCCATTCGAAGATAGGCAATTCCTGCACGGGTGCACGCATCAATGGCAAAGTAGTGTCTCTCCGCCAAGTGTTGCAGAGCGGCGACCAGGTGGAAATCATGACGTCGTCGAACCAGAAACCCAAACACGACTGGCTGAACATCGTGAAGACCTCACGTGCAAAGTCGAAAGTACGCCTCGCCCTGAAGGAGACGCAGGTCAAGGAAGGACTGTTTGCCAAGGAAACACTTGAGCGTAAGTTCAAGAACCGCAAAATAGAACTGGACGAAAGCATCATGCAGGTGCTTATCCGTAAGCTGGGTTTCAAGGAAGTCAGCGACTTCTACCGTCAGGTAGCCAACGGCGAACTGGACGTCAACCACGTCATCGACCGTTACGTAGAACTGCAACAAGGCGAACAACCTGTCACCGGTAATAATGTGGCCGAAAGCGCAGCCCATTTCGTGCTCGACGAATCGCGACTCAGCCACAATCATACGCAGGACGACGTATTGGTCATCGACAAAGACCTAAAAGGGCTTGATTACCAGTTGGCACGCTGTTGTCAGCCCATCTACGGCGACTCCGTCTTCGGTTTCGTCACCATCAACGGCGGTATCAAGATTCACCGCACGGACTGTCCGAACGCTCCCGAACTGCGCAAGCGTTTCGGCTACCGTATCGTCAAAGCCAAATGGAGCGGCAAGGGCTCGTCGCAATATACGATTACCCTGCGTGTAATCGGCAACGACGACATCGGTATCGTAAACAACCTGACCAGCATCATCTCGAAAGAGGAGAAGCTGGTGCTGCGTTCCATCAACATCGACTCGCACGACGGTCTTTTCAGCGGCAACCTCACGCTGATGATTGATGACAACACCCAACTCGAGGCGCTGCTGAAAAAACTTCGCACGGTGAAAGGTGTCAAACAAATCAACAGAATATAATTCGGTATGAAAAGATACATAACAATAGGTTTAACGCTGTGTTACTGCATATTGCTTTCTGCCCAGGACAAAAAGCCTTGGCCGCTTAGAGTCCTGCATAGCATCAAGACCTACATCGATTCATCAGCCGTCAGAGGCATCGACCCCAACTATATCCAGATTCCCAAGAAACCGTGGGCCGTAATACTGAAATATAAAACTAACGACATGGACCTGCATTCGACATCCACTATGGACCATGAAATGATGGCAGAGAAAGGTCTCTATGGTGAACTCAACTGGGAGTCGGCCTTCAAACCACGCAGCGAGGTATCCATAGGAGCATGGATAGGCTACAGGGGCTACGGCTTGGGGTACAGCTATTCGCTACACCGCTCTGAAGGGCGCAATTTCTCCATCGGTGCCACCGGTGCCAACTATGGTGTCAACCTGCGCATCCGTAGCTTCAACACCAGAGACATCGAAGCCCATATGTGGGGATATGATGAGGAAGGTCCCTTCAACGAACCATTCGAGGAAACCGAAACGTGGGATGACATCAAGGTAAAATCAGCTATCTTCGACGGCTATTATATGTTCAACGGCAAGCGATTCTCCTATGCTGCTGCCTACGACCAATCAAGTATCCAGGTACGTTCTGCGGGGTCGTTCATGCTGGGACTGATGTGGTTCCAGACATCCATTGACTATGCACGTCCATTAAACGGACTACTCATTCAAATCTTGGGTGGCGTAGGACGCATCAAACTGCATGAAGGTAGCATCGGCGTGGGCTATGCCTACAACTGGGTACCGGTAAAAAACCTGCTCATCAATATCACGGCCATGCCTATGCTGGTGGTCTATAACCGTACCAAGGCCTATTTTTATGAGTCGAACTACGACATATTCTTGGACGAGGGCGAAATATCACCTACGGGCAAAAAGTATGTTCCCGACGACGACAGTTGGCAGGATGACATCACGCTGGAAGAAGTATCGTCTGACACAAAATATGGCAAACTTTCCCTCAATATCGATGCCCGCGCTTCGATTACCTACAATTTCGACCGTTTCTTCCTGAATGTCTATGGTCAGGTAAACCACTGGAACAACAAAATTGACAACAACAGAATCAAACTGACCGACTGGTATGTGAACGCGTCGCTGGGCTTCAGATTCTAAAAAAAAGTACTAATTATTCTTAAATCGCATGGAAATCGGATTTTTTTGACTATATTTGCAGAATATTTTTAGAACTTTATACAAATTATTCATTATGAACGACAACAAAGTTATGAACAAAGCAGCGGACAACATCCGTATCCTTGCTGCTTCAATGGTTGAGAAAGCCAAGTCAGGTCACCCCGGTGGTGCTATGGGTGGTGCAGATTTCATTAACACCCTGTATTCAGAATTCCTGGTTTACGACCCCGAGAATCCCACTTGGCCGGGTCGCGACCGTTTCTTCCTCGACCCTGGTCACATGGCTCCCATGCTCTATAGCCAGCTCTGCCTCATTGGCAAATACACGCTGGAGGACCTGAAGAACCTGCGTCAGTGGGGTTCAGTGACTCCTGGTCACCCCGAGCGCGAGATTGAGCGCGGCATCGAGAACACCTCTGGTCCTCTCGGTCAGGGCCACTGCTTCGCCGTTGGTGCTGCCATCGCCGCTAAGTTCCTGAAGGCTCGTCTGGGCGACGTCATGGGCCAGACCATCTATGCATACATCTCTGACGGTGGTGTGCAGGAGGAGATTTCTCAGGGTGCTGGCCGTATCGCTGGTAACCTGGGGCTGGACAACCTCATCATGTTCTACGACGCCAACGACATCCAGCTGTCTACGAAGACTGAGGTGGTGACCTGCGAGGATACCGCCAAGAAATATGAGGCTTGGGGCTGGTACGTTCAGAAGATTGACGGTAACAACGTCGACCAGATCCGCGAGGCCATCAAGAACGCCCAGAAGGAGACCGCTCGTCCTTCGCTGATTATTGGTCATTGCGTGATGGGTAAGGGTGCCCGCAAGGCAGACGGCTCTTCTTACGAGAGCAACTGCGCTACCCACGGTGCTCCTCTCGGTGGTGATGCTTACATCAACACGATGAAGAACCTGGGTGCCGATCCTGAGAATCCATTCCAGATCTTCCCCGAGGTTCAGGAGTTGTATGCAAAGCGTGCTGAGGAGCTGAAGAAGATTTGCGCTGAGCGCTATGTCCAGACAGCAGAGTGGGCCCATGCTCATCCTGAGAAGGCAGCCCAGATGGAAGAGTGGTTCAGCGGCAAGGCTCCAAAGATTGACTGGAGCAAGGTTGAGCAGAAGGCTGGCAGCGCTACACGTAGTGCTTCTGCAGCTGTTCTGGGTCAGCTGGCTGAGCAGGTGCCCAACATGATTTGTGCTCTGTATCGGTATGGCTCTGCACGGTGGTGTTATCCCCGCTTGCGGTACCTTCTTCGTATTCTCTGACTACATGAAGCCAGCCGTACGTATGGCTGCCCTGATGGAGCTGCCCGTGAAGTTCATCTGGACGCACGATGCATTCCGCGTTGGTGAGGACGGTCCTACCCATGAGCCTGTTGAGCAAGAGGCACAGATCCGTCTGATGGAGAAGCTGAAGAACCACCACGGCAAGAACTCTGTATTGGTAGTTCGTCCTGCCGATGCCGAGGAAACAACCGTTTGCTGGCGCATGGCTATGGAGAATGTCGATACTCCTACCGCTCTCATCTTCTCTCGTCAGAACATCGAGATGCTGCCCGAGGGTAACGACTACAGCCAGGCTACTAAGGGTGCTTACGTTGTCGCTGGATCAGACGAGAATTACGACGTCATCCTGTTGGCTTCTGGTTCTGAGGTTTCTACGCTGGAGGCTGGTGCCAAGCTGTTGGCTGCCGACGGCATCAAGACTCGTATCGTCAGCGTTCCTTCTGAGGGTCTGTTCCGCAGCCAGCCGAAGGAGTATCAGCAGGCTGTTCTACCCGCAGGCAAGAAGAAGTTCGGTCTGACCGCTGGTCTGCCCGTGAACCTCGAAGGTCTGGTAGGTGCCGACGGAACTGTTTGGGGTCTCGAGAGCTTTGGTTTCTCTGCTCCTTACAAGGTGCTCGACGAGAAGCTCGGATTCACTGGTGAGAATGTTTACAAGCAGGTGAAGATGTTGCTTGCATAAATCATCCGTGATAATAAAATCAAAGTGGTCTGCCCGTCGTGGTCAGACCACTTTTTCTTTCGCAACACGTCCTTTCAGCGTTTCAGGATTTCCATGTATTCCTCGTAGGAAATGTGGCGAGCACCCATAGAGCGGAGATGAGGGGTCTCAAACTGACAGTCGATGAGGCGGCCTCCGTATTGCTGGAAGAGACGGGCAAGATGGATGAGGGCGAGTTTGGAGGCACTGGGAACGAGCGAGAACATGCTCTCGCCAAAGAAGCAAGCACCAAGGGTGACACCATAGAGACCACCAACGAGCCGTCCGTTCGATATATCGTCCGACGGCTGCCACACCTCGACACTGGCAGCAAAGCCTTGTCGGTGGAGTTCAGTATAGGCACGGATGATGTCAGGTCCGAGCCAGGCACCATCTTCGGTGTCGCGGTTCTGGGCTGTAGCGCAGCCACGGATAACCCCTTCGAAATCTTGGTTGATAGTAACAGTATATTGCCGTTTGTTGATGAGTTGCTGCATGGAATGACTGACATGGATTTCGTCGGGAAAGATGACAAAGCGCTGCAGTGGACAATACCACAACGGCTCGTCGCGATGGTGGAAAGAGTACCATGGGAAAAATCCGTTGCTGTAAGCCAATAGCAGACGGTCCACCGAGAGGTCGCCACCGACAGCTACCAGCCCATCGTCCTCGCCCTGATGAGGGTCTGGAAACCACAACTCGTCATCCAATTGATAAACCGCCATCCTTCACACTAACTGTTACTTCGCCGCCATTCTTCAACGAGCCAAAGAGTATCTCGCGCATCAGCAGCGGTTTCAACCGTTGGGCGATGACACGATCCATCTCGCGGGCACCATATTCTGCCGTAAAGCCTTCCTTCAGCAGATATTCGAAAGCCTCTGGTTCTAAGGACATTCTAACTTCCTTCACTTCGAGCTTGGCGTCCAGTTCGCGCAGCTTTTTCTTGAGGATGAGTGTCGCCATCTCCTTGTCCATGTCGCGGAACACGACAGTGCCCGACAGGCGGTTCAGGAACTCCGGTTTGAAGGTTCGCTTCACCTGTTTCATCATCGCCTCGCCACGACTGACATTGCCGCTAAAGCCTATGCTCTGACCAGCAAACTGTGCCCCGGCATTCGAGGTCATAATGAGTACCACATTGCGGAAGTCGGCCTTGCGTCCCTTGTTGTCCGTCAATTTAGCGTAGTCCATCACCTGTAGCAGGATATTATAGATGTCCTGATGGGCTTTCTCTATCTCGTCAAGCAACAGCACGGCATTGGGCGACTTGCGAATGGCATCCGTCAACAGTCCGCCATCCTCGTAACCCACATAGCCCGCAGGCGAACCGATGAGTTTGGCAACGGCATGCTTCTCCGTATATTCGCTCATGTCGAAGCGTATCAGTTCGATGCCCAATTCCTTAGCCAACACACGCGCCACCTCCGTCTTTCCCACGCCCGTAGGACCTACGAAGAGCAACGACGCCAATGGTTTGTTGTCGTCCAACAGTCCTGCTCGCGACATTTGCACGGCTTCCACCACCTGTCGGATAGCCTCGTCCTGACCGTAGATTTGAGAGAGCATTCGTGGTGTCAGACTCTCCAACTGCTGGTAGTCATCGTCCTTGGCAATGGCCAGCGCATCTACCTTGCACGTCTTTGCTAGCACGTCCGCAATATCAGCTTTGCTGATGCTGACGGCCAAACCGTCAGCCACGGTTTCCGCTGCTGCGCCTGCTTCGTCAATCAAGTCGATGGCCTTATCTGGCAAGAAACGGTCGTTCACATGCTTGGCACTCGCCTCCACGGCAAAGTCAATGGCCTCGTCGTCATACTTCACTTGGTGGAACTCCTCGTATCTCGGCTGCAACTGCCGTAGGATATGCTTCGCCTCGTCAATCGTCGGCTCCGCAATATCTATCTGCTGGAACCTGCGAATCATACCCTTCGAGCGGGCAAAATGGCGGTTGTATTCCTCGTAGGTTGTAGATCCGATGAAACGGATATTGCCCGCCTCCAGATAGGGTTTCAGCATGTTCGACGCATCCATTGCCCCCTCGCCTGTAGCACCGGCACCCACGAGTGTATGTATCTCGTCAATGTACACGATGTTCGGCCGAGGCTCAGCGGCGTTGCCCTGCTCGGCAGCCACACCGTCCATAATCATCTTGATGCGGTTCTCGAAGTCACCGCGATATTGTGTACCTGCCAACAAAGTACCCATATCCAATTGATACACTTTGCAGCCCTGCAAACGTTCAGGCACCCTACCCTCTTCGATCATTCTCACCAGTCCCCAAACCAGTGCCGTCTTGCCCACGCCAGGCTCACCGACATGCAGCGGATTATTCTTATCCTTGCGGCACAACACCTGAATGGTTCTTTGCAGTTCCCGCTCACGACCAATCAGCGGATTCTGCTGCTCGAACAGGTCGTTCATGCACGTCACGAGCCGTTTCCAAGCGGCTTTGTCTGACGATTTTGATTCGGTATCTTCATCATCACCCTTTGCCTCCAAGTCATCATCAAACTCATAGAAGTTTATCAGCTGACTCATAAAGTTAGCTTCCTTGCCATTCAGACAGTCTTTCAGCAAGAAGGCCGCCCAGGAGTCTTCCAATGCAAGAATACCCTTCGTCAGATGCGGAATATCGAGTTCCTCCGCACTACTCGACACCACAGACTGCACAGCCAGTTCCAACACCTTGCCCATCTGCACAGAAGTCTCAGGGATATACTCCCTACCCTCAGGCAATGATTCCACACCCTCCAAATATTCCTTGACGCGTTCCTCTAACTGAAATGGACTATAGAAAATGTTCAGCGCCGCGTTGAAGTTATAATCTTCTATCAATGCCAGCAACAGGTGCTCGGGCATGATATACTCATGTCGGTAGCCCTTGCAGCACTCGTATGCTTTGTTCAGTATCCTCGAAGCGCGAAGTGTATGTTTTATCTCTGCCATAATCTCTAAACTCTAAACACTCAACACTAAACTATCCCTCCTCTGGTTCCACAGTCAAGCGTAACGGATACCCCTGCTCGCGTGCCATGTTCGTTGCCTTACGCGCCTTCGACACCGCAATATCATAGCTGTAGATACCTACCACGGCCTTATCCGAGTGGTGCACTTGCAACATCAATGCTTCTGCCTCCTCCTCGCTCTTCAGAAATACCTGTACCAGTATCATCACCACAAACTCCATCGTCGTGAAGTCGTCGTTGTAGATGATCACCTTATACCGCCGCGGCTCCTTCAGGTTCGTCCGCTGCCGTTCCCTTATCTGTGACTGTTCTTTTGCCATATGCTTACTTATTCCTCTGCAAATTTACTCGCAGACACATCATCGTGAGGTCGTCGTTAGGCTCAGCACCATTGCGATGGGTTTCTATTTCCGACTTGAGTGTGTCGATGACCTCACGGGCTGAGTCGAAGTGGGTAGTGCGCAGGATGTCAAGCAGGCGGTCGTCGCCAAACTGGTTCTGCTCAGGGTCTTCTGCCTCGTTGAGTCCGTCGGTGTAGATGAACAGCGGACGGCCCTCGATGGAGTCTATCTGCTCGCCCTCATATTCGAGTCCGGGGAAGAGGCCGATGGGGGCATTGGGAATCATATCCAGGAAATCGCCTTGATGCTCGCCACCACCGATGATGGGCGGGTTATGCCCGGCATTACAGAAATCAAGATGGCCTGTCGTCAGGTCGATGAGTCCAAGGAAGAAGGTCACAAACATACTACTCTCGTTATCGTCGCCTGAGAGGGCTTCGTTCATGCGCATACAGATTTCTGCCGGCATCATCTGTTGGGCTGCAAGGGTACGGAACAGACGCGTGGCCTGTGCCATGAACAGTGAGGCGGGCACACCCTTGCCCGACACGTCACCAATGGCAAAATACAACTTGTCGCCTATGAGCACATAGCCGTAAAGGTCGCCGCCAACCTCCTTGGCAGGAGTCATCGAGGCATACATGTCCAGCCCGTCGTAGTCGGGGAACTGGCTGGGCACCATCGACATCTGTATGTCGCGGGCAATGCGCAACTCGCTCTCAATGCGCTCCTGCGCAGCCTTCATCTCGGCCAGTCGCTTGGCAGCACGACGACGTACCAGGGTATAGATCACAAAGAAGATGGTAAGTAGGATGATAGCCACTATCAGCCCGACGATGCGCTGCTGCTGTATCTTGGCCTTCTGCTGGGCTATCTCCCGTTCCTTGCCCTGCGTGTCGTAGATGGTAGCCAACTTGATGGCATCATTCTCACGCTGGCGTCTCAGCACCCTCGGATAGTTCACAGCCACCTGTTCGGCCACATAGAGTGCCGTGTCCGTACGTCCTGCATCCACGTTGACACCGAGTTTGTTGGTGTACAAGATCAAGTTGTCGAGCGTCAACTCCATATTGTTGTCGTGCATAAAGCGGTCCAGTACATCCAGGTTGTCGGCAGCCTCGGCAAATCGGTCATGCTGCAGCATGTAGTTGGCCAGATGGATGCGGCCGAAGTCTGATTGTCCCACGTCCAGTTTCTTATATTCTTCCAGTATCTTCTCGGCCTCGTCCGCTTTGTCGTAATAGTCACAGACATCCAGACGGTGGAAATACGAGGAAATATAATGGCGCTGCACCATGTCCGGATGGTCCTTTTCCGCAATACGCTTGTATTCCGGCAACAGGGCCTTATGGCGTTCCACCCAGGGCTCAGCCTCTTCCACCTTACTCTCGTTGAAATAAAACGTGGCGATGTTGTTATACACGTCGATGGCGCAATCCACAGCCTCTCCCGTCGTGTCCTCAGCAAGCCAGGCTTCGCAGTCGGCACCCACGCGGTCAAACAGCTCCTTCGCCTTCTTCTCCTTGCCCAGTCGCAGGTTTCCCGTTCCCAGCATGGTACGCATGAAAATCTGCGAAGCGCGTTCCGTATAACCTATCGAGTCAACCGTGGAAAGAATGGGAATCACCTTCTTCACCAGCAGGTCGAAGTCACCCTTGTTGACAAGCGCCTGACAGAGGTTCTCGCCAGCCACCTGATAGCACCAGTAGTCCTCACTTCCAGCCTCCTCTATCACGCGGTCGAAGTACTCGATGGCCTTGTCCGACTCACCCATTCGCCTGTACATCTTTCCGCGATAGAAGTCAGCACGCGCCTGGCTCAGCGCATGTTCGTCCTCCAGACTGTCCAGCAATACCAGCACCGCGCTGTCGCCAAATTCCTTTATCGCATTCTGATATAACGTGTCGGCATGCGTATACGTCTTCTCACACGGCTTCAACTCCTGCCAGCC
Source organism: uncultured Prevotellaceae bacterium (assembly GCA_902800245.1). Lineage (GTDB taxonomy): Bacteria > Bacteroidota > Bacteroidia > Bacteroidales > Bacteroidaceae > Prevotella. The sequence continues at coordinate 6,034 of CADCDY010000103.1, read as the reverse complement.
CTTGCTACAACCCACAAACATCAATACTGCCAGCGTAATACCGGCCATCCCCAGCAGCAAACAATTCAATCGTTTCATACTTCTATGCCAAAGTTTAATCGTTGATTACTATCATTTCGCCTGCGAAGGTACGAAAAAAAAACGAGCCCACCAAACGATGAGCCCGATTTTTTTATCCTTCTTCCCCCTACACAGGGGGATAAGAGAGGGGCTCGGACGAAAAAACGGAAGCCGCACTGAAGTGACTTCCGTTTCCTGTTTTATTCTTTAATTCTCACAGAGGTTTAATCGTCCTCTTTTACAATCTGAGTGAAATCCGACCAGTTCTCAACCTTGAAGGCTCGGATATCTCGAACTGAAGCCTTGAACCACGTTATTTTCTTTAAGGCGTAGATGGCAGCAAAGAGGTTAGCCATGTGCGAACATCTGACCTAAAGTGCTACGAAGAATCGACTCTGACCGAAGAATATTCGACCGAGTTTATCTTTAATAGAAATTACAAGTCCCATAAAGGGGTTGTGTTCCACGTCAATAACCTCTCCATCAATCCAGTCAGCCTGATCGGTAAGCTGTGGACTAACCTTCATTCTATCTCCAATCTTTGGCTCCATATGCTTTATTTTTTTCATTTCACGCTGCAAAGATAGGGAAAAAAACAATAACTTCCAAATTTTCGAGCAGCGAACGCAAAGAAATGCTTGCATTTCGTTTGCTGAGTCGTGAGAAAATTCGCCCAACGGGTCAAATGATTTGGCGATTTATTTCAAAAGCCAAGATACGAAGAAACGGAAGCCGCAATTGGACTTCCGTTTTTCCTGTTTGATTCTTTAAAAAGTTCACAAAAGGATTGTTTGCATCGCCACACTCTGCTTGCAGAGGAACGACCTCGTGATCATGACATTTTTTCAATATTATTTGGAACTTTCAAATATACTTTGTATCTTTGCACCCAAATACAGGTAAATATGACTGAGGTACATAAGAAATATCGTCTGACTTCTATGGAAGAGCCTACCGACGAAATGTTGCAGGCTCTGATGGAAGATGTGGCTATGGCAGCACGCGAATCAACAGCCAAGGCAAAAGCCGAGAAACAGAGACGTTTTTCGGAAGTAGTTCGCATCATAAAAGCCCGACGTTCTCAACGAAAGAAGATACTTAATGACTAACCGCCGTCCTACATTATGTGTAGTTGCAGGCCCCAATGGCTCAGGCAAAACCACAACCACCATTCAATTGCTTAACAATGAATGGGCTGCCGATAGTCTGTATATCAATCCTGATAACATAGCTCAGGAGATGTTTGGCGACTGGAATTCACCTGAGGCAGTATTAAAAGCAGCAGAAAAAGCTACACAGATGCGATATGAATGCTTAGAGCAAGGTCGCGACTTTGTATTCGAGACGGCGAGACGGTATTCTCTTCTCCCGAGAAACTGGAATTTCTTAAAAAAGCTAAGGAGGCTGGCTTCTTTATCCGGTTCTTCTATGTCTGCACATCTGATCCTTCAATAAACGTAGCTCGCATCACTCAACGTTATCTTAATGGCGGACACGAAGTACCTATTTCAAAGGTTATTTCCAGATACTATAAGTCTCTTCTGAATGCGGAGGAAGCTATTGCCTTCGTAGATCGTGCTTATGTATACGACAACTCCATTGACGATCAACTCCCTCGCTTGTTATATCGTACAATTGACGGAGAACTCTTTAAACGCTATACCGAAGAAATTCCAAACTGGGCACAAACGATAAATTAGCCCGAAAGAGGATGATTCGCCAGCCGGACGAAGAAACGGAAGCCGCGATTGGACTTCCGTTTCCTGGTTTTATCTTTAAAACAGATCAGAGAACCGTCCCGTGATCTACTTCTACCTGGCTACCACCCACGGCTACCATTTACTCGTACTGCCTAAGTCGTAAATCTTGCCTGCCTCGAAGGTGACGGACGCTTTCTGTTTCATTACATAATTTTCCTCGTCCTCCCAAAGAGCCCTGAAACCAGTCTTCGTACCCGGTGCGATGGCAATATATATCTTTTTACCAGAAGGCACACCCACTACCGACGCAAAAGGAAAGGTACCTATACCTGATAGTGCCCCGCTCGAAGTATCGAGGGAGAATGTTCCTGTCAATGCTCCATCAGAACACGATATCTCAATCATATCAGCATCACCTCTGTCGTTATTTATTTTAAGCAGGGCGCAAGCATTCTTGAACTGAAGGCTCGTGCCTGTGGTGGTGGCATAGGCGATGGGGGCTGCCGGGTCCCAACCACAGGGTGATGAGGCAGCGTAACTCTGACTGCTGGGAATCATTACGCCTGAGATGGTGGTACCGCTGAGTTCAAGGCCGTATCTGTAGGGATAGACGGCATAGAACTTCGAGTCGTCCGTAGCCTCACCTGTGAACGTGGCCGACGCACCGCCCTCCGTGGTGTAGAAATCCTTGTTGGTATTCTTGGCGCTGAGGATGCTGATTCCATCACCTGCATTGAAGGTGACCGAATTGTCTGAGAGCGTGGCGCGGGTCGTTGCACCGTCACCAAAGCCAGCGGTGAAGGTCATCTGTCGGGGAGCATTCTGTGTAGTCTGTTCGTTGTCGTCGTTCGAGCAACTGCTGAGTGCAAGCATACCTGCCACAGCCATAAAGATGTATTTCTTCATTGTCTTCTTTCGTTTTAAAGGGTTAATACTTACCATGAGAACTCGCCGTCCTGATAGTCATCGATACTTGCCTGGTTGGGGACGGGATTACTGCCAGCCAGCAGCGTCGGCTGTTGTTTCAACTGGACGACCTGCATCGTCGGTCTTTCATACTCTTTTTTCTTCATGTTTGTTTAATTTAAAATGTTAGTAATATTGAATAATGTCTTATCGTTTTCCGCAAAAACTGCCTGCAAAGGTACAAATAATTTTGTTAAAGCGTGTTAGCCCCCCCTAAATAATGTTAAAAAGAAGAAAATGGTTTCGGGCGAAAAGATTTCGACGATGGTTTTTGGTTTATTGGTATAAAACAGGTTTCTACCATTTCCTTTGCCTTTCCTTTTCTTTTTCTTTTTGTTTCTTTGTAGCACGTTGAAACTGGCTGTATCTATTAATTTTTATTAAAACAGCCCGTAATTAAAGATTTTCTGGGATAAAATTTGGGAGTTATACAAATATTTATTACCTTTGCAGGCAAAAACTATCCAGGCCTCCGGCAGGCTTGGTTTTACCGAGGAGACGGCCAATGCACTGGATTTGGCGTCCGGAAAGTTTGCAAAGTTTGCGAAAGACGACGAAAAGGATGCCCTATACCTTATTATTATTAATGAGGACAGCGAGGATGCCTTTCCCATAAAACTTTCGAGTGGCTACTATTATGTGCCTACCCGACAGTTGTTCGATGCGCTGGCCTACGACTACGAGAACAACAACATCATGTTCGACCTGGTCCGCCAGTCCTCTCTCGATACTGACCTCATGGGTCATGTGTATTATATGAAGCCACGAATCAACAAACGGAAAGAAAAATATGGTGACATAATAATCAATACCTGAAAACAAAAGCCCACCATGTTAATCACAACATAGTGGGGCGCACACGAGACTGGCCTCTGAGGAGATTCTATAAACGAGGCCGGTCTCTTCTTTAAAAACCGCACGGAATGGTCTTTAAAGCGGTGCAAAGTTAGTGTATTTTGCCTAATCCGCCAAATTATGACCCCCTCCGCAGTCATTTTTTAATTAACATTAATAGTTTATGACCACGACATGCAACCCCCGATTCTCTATTTTTTCAAGAGGATACCGTAACAAGGACGGCCAGGCGGTGCTGGCCACGAAACCGCAGCAGAACCAGGACATTCCCTGGGCTTACCAATACGTCACCAGCCAGTGGTGTGCAGGCACGGCAACGCAGACCCTGCGCCAGATGATGGGCCACGCGTCGAAGGACGAGCTGGGCGACTACAAGAAGCTGAACTTCGAGACGGCACTCTTCGCCGGCACTTTCTCCTATCGTAGCGCGCGAGGCCTCCTGCTGCGCTCGCCATACATGGTGATCGACATTGACGACCTCGACTCCACAGAGCAGGCTGAGGACGTCAAGCGACGACTTATCAGCGACCCGTCCATCGACACCGAGCTGTGCTTCATATCGCCCAAGGGCCTCGGCGTGAAATGGGTGGTCACCCTGCCTTCGTGGACCGACGGGCTGAGCTACCAGGAGCAGTACAATGCCCTGCGCAACCACCTGTGTTTCCACCACGGCATCGACCCCGACAAGTCAGGCTCCGACGTCAGCCGCGCCTGTTTCCTGCCCTACGATCCCGATTGTTTTATTAACCCCAAATATCTTTAAATCATGAACAGCAACAAATCTTATTCCGAGCTCGAACATCTGGAGCTCGTAGCCCGTCGGATCGCTGAGAGCGGTGCCGACATCACCTGTGAGTACAAAGACTGGATCACCGTCACACTGGCCTGTGCCAGCGTTGGCGAAGCGGCCCGCGAGGCCTACCACACCATCTGCAGCCAGTACGCCGGCTACAAGCGCGAGGAGTGCGACGAGAAGTTCGACAACTGTCTGCACAGCGGCCGTGGCGACGTCCGTCTGGCCTCGCTCATCCAGCTGGCCAAGGATGCCGGCATCGACGTCTCGCTGCCCCGCGGCCGCCGCAAGAAGACGGAAGGCCAGCGCAAAGAGGAACAGCAGAACCGCATCCAACAGATGCGCGACGCACTGACCACCCAGGCCGAGTGGCGCTTCAACGTATGGCGCCAGCGTCCTGAGGTGCGCGAACAGGGACAGCCGTGGCGACCCGTTCAGGACCGCGACCTCGACACCTGGTACTGCCGGCTGAAGGCACAGGGGCTGAAGGTCAGTGCCGGTGACGTCAAGTCGCTCATCTTCAGCCGCGACTTCTGCGAGGACTACGATGCCTGCCGCGAGTGGCTCGAAGGCTTGAAACCGTGGAACCCCGACACCGATCCCGACTACCTGGGCGACTTCTACGTAGGCCATCTGGAGTTTGGCGACCCCGACAACGAACCCTTCTACGACCAGATGCTCAAAAAATGGCATGTGGGCATGGTGGCACTCATGCTCGGACGCATCAGCGAGAACCCCCAGATGCCCATCTTCAAGGGCCTGCAGCACATCGGCAAGACCTACTTCGTGCGCCACATCCTGCCCCCTGAGCTCAGCGACTACCGACTGGAGGTGGGACCCTCGGAGCGCATCGACAAGGACTTCATCATCTCGCTCTCCGAGACGCCACTCATCCTCTTCGACGAAATCTCCTTCGGCTCCAACCAGAAGAACGAGGCCTTCAAGTACATCGTCACCAGCAGCCGCTCGAACGTGCGCGACTCCTACGCCCGATTCCGTGAAGTCAGGGAGCGCCGTGCATCGCTCATTGCCACCACCAACGAGGACAACTTCATCCGCAGCACCGAGGGCACACGACGCTATCTCGTCATCGACCTCAAGGACACCGTCGACCTCGACGCCTTCCCCCTGCCCTACGAGGGAGCCTACGCCCAGGCACTCTACCTGCTCGACCACGGCTTCCAGCCCAAGCCCACCCACGACGAGAGCCAGCTCATCACCGACCACAACCGCCGCTTCGAGGAACCCAGCGACTGCGAGGAAGCCATACTCACCTTCCTCAAACTGCCCGACACCCTCGACAACGCAGAGTCCCTCTCAGCCGGCGACATCATGCGCGAGCTCAGCTTCAAGGGCTTCCGCGGTCGGGAGTATAATTCTGTCCAAATCGGAAGAAGCATGAAGCGCCTCGGATTCGAGAGCAAAACCATTCGCGGCGTAAAGAAATACCTGATTGCCAAAGTCGACTACGACCAGCACGACCGCGAAAACAAGGAAGACAGCAAACTTTTTGTCCCCGATACATTCTGAAATCACCCAAAGAGGGTGGAGATGGTGGAGATGATTTCTATATATCTCAGAAAATAAATCCTTAATTCCCTTGCACATTTCTACAGGGTATTTAGGGATTTTTTTTTCAAACCCTAAGAAAACTCCTCCA
>CADCDY010000102.1 GCA_902800245.1 uncultured Prevotellaceae bacterium | reverse complement strand
TTTTGTGCATTGAAATTCAAGGTCAATCCCCTGCACAGGCAGACTTGTTGAGAAAAGCTTATAGCAAACATTCAAAATCGTTGTTGTACAGCTTCTTTGATAATTGGTCTGATGAGATTTCATCCAATGAAAATGAATCTCCTAATAAATGGGTAGCCGAAGCGCATAAGGTGTTTGCTGCTTTCTACCAACCTCTTGAACTGGAAAAAATAGGATGTAGAAGTGATGATAAGGACTTGTATAAAGATAGTCGTTATTTCATTATTCAAGATACATTGCAAAATATTTACATGGCTGATAGCATCCCGTTTGCACCAGACGAACTGGAATCCTATTACATTAGTCGTATAGAGCAGAAATACCCTAGTGACAGTATTCGTATGGGGTACATAAAAATGGTAGAAAGAGAAAAATATAACAGAGAATTGGCTCCTGTTTTTGACATAGACTATTCTGCTTTTTCTTCCATAGGGATTCCAACCACTGAAGTAGTTTCAAATATATCATTTCGTCCCCCAGTTCAATTCACCGATCGGAAGATTGTTTATCTGACATCTAAATACAAACGGCTTCTTGATAACTTTTTGGGCAACGAACATATTGATTTGGGAACAGAAAATATCATGCAAGTTGCGCGTTCAAAAGGTAGCAGTCGTAAAAGAATGGAATTCATCAATAATGCCTGTAAGATATTCTATGGACATTGGGGCGGATATTGGCAATATGAAACTTATCCTGTAGCAACGTCCATTGTATTTGATTCTAAAATGCAACGTGCAGTAGTTTACTACCGTTTGGTTTATGAAGGTGGCGTGGTTATGCTGGAAAAGCTGAATGGTAGATGGACAATTTTATCTGGTAGACTTACGTGGATAGAGTAATAGATTCTAAATTTGTCCAACTGCATTTGGTGATATAGTCAGATAACGGTGGCCTGCCTCAATACTTTCGGAGTAATTGAAAATAGTCTTGGAGTATTTAAAATTACTTTCGGAGTATTTTTCTTTTTTGCGGACGAAGCTGAAGTGGACTATCGGGCGTCGGTGGAGAGGCGGCGCACGAGGAAGAACTGACGGCAACGCAGGAAGAACAGCAGGACGCCTGTCAGATTGACTATCGCCACTGTCCAAAAGGCTGTGGCGTAGCCGTATAGTTCGGCCAGTATGCCGCCGAGGAGAATGCCCAACCCCATGCCGACATCCCACGAGATGAGGATGGTGGAGTTGGCGGTGCCGCGCTCGTTGTGGTGAGCCATCGAGATCATCATGTTCTGGAATGCCGGCCACATGTGACCGTTGCCCAAGCCGATGAGCAGGGCGGAACCGTAGTAGCCGAAGGCAATGGACAATTGATAATTGACAATTGACAATTGATAGAGCGTGGGCATTAATATAAATAAGGTGTAGCCGACGAGTGAGATGACCATGCCTTCAGCGGCATTGTGGGTAAGAAGGCCCTTGCGCAAGGCACGACCGCCTTGCAGACGCGAGAGAATGAGTCCGACGGAGCAGAGCATGAACCAAGTGCCGGTGCCTCCGGTTATGCCCATGACCTGTTTGCCGTAGATGGCGAGATAGTTGCTGAGCACGCCGAAGCAGAAGCCGAAGAATACCATGTTGACGCCCAGCAGCCAGCCGCGCTGGAGGAAGAAGCGGTCCAAAGAAAGCGCGCGCTTTACTTGAACAGTGGCTTTTTGTGGTAATTTTACTGTTGCATCGACAGCGAGACCGAAGGTGGCGACGATGAGTGCGAGCCAGAAGAGTAGCTGGAAGTTGTGCGTCTCGGCATAGATGAATACGGCGAACGACGGTGCGATGGCCATCGCGAGGTTGTTGCTGAGTCCGTAGTAGCCAATGCCTTCGTTACGACGGGAAGAAGGTAGCACGTCGATGGCCACGGTGGAGTTGGCGACGGTGAGTGCGCCGAAAGGTCCTCCGTGGAGGGTTCTGACGATGGTAAACAGCAGTAGGGTTGATGCCGCGAGATAGCCGGCAAAGAAGATGGCGAAAGCCGTGAAACACACCATGAGCACGGTCTTTCGAGGAAAGGAATCAACGAAGAATCCGCTGAATGGGCGGAAGAGCAGTGCGGTGATGGTATATCCGGAAAGCACCAGTCCGATGACATCCTTGGTGGCTCCGAAAGTCTCGTGGAGATAGAGCGGCAATAGTGGCGTCAACAAATAAAAGGCGGTGAATAGCGAGAAGTTCGCTATCATCACCTTTATATAATTGCTATTCCACAGGCGTTCCATGGGGCTCGATAAACTAGAGACTCTAGATATTCTAGATATCCTAGAGATTCTAGTATTGTCTTAATGCACTGAGCAGTTCGTTGTTCTCGGAGCGATTGCCGATGGTGACGCGCAGACAGTTGTTGCAGAGCTGGATGCGGGTGCGGTTGCGGACGATGATGCCTTTGTCGACCAGATAGTCGTATATGGCCTGAGCATCGGTCATTTTTGCCAGGAAGAAGTTGGCGTCGGTCTTGTACACCTGTTCGCAGATGGGCAAATCTTGGAATGCGGACATCAGACGGCTGCGCTCGGCAAGCAGGAGCTTGACGTATTTGTCAATCTCGTAGGGATCCTTCAACATCACCATCGCCTGTTGCTGGGTGAGTTGGTTGACGTTGTAGGGATATTTCACCTTATTATATATATTAATGATGTCCTTCGAGGCGAAAGCCATGCCCAGACGGATGGCTGCCGATCCCCAAGCCTTCGACATGGTCTGAAGGATGATGAGGTTGGGGTGGTTGGCAAGTTCCTGCCGTAAGGACAGTTGCTGAGCGAAGTCGATGTAAGCTTCGTCGACAATGACGATACCCTCGAAGCCCTCGATGACCTTCAGGATTTCGTCGCGATTGAGCGAGTTGCCTGTAGGATTGTTGGGCGAGCAAATCCAGATGATCTTGGTATGTTCGTCGCAGGCTGCCAGCAGCTGGTCGGCATGCATCTCGTAGTTGTCGTCAAGCAACACCTGACGAAACTCGATGTCGTTGATATCGGCACAGACCTGATACATGCCGTAGGTCGGGGCGATAGATACCACGTTGTCGCGACCGGGGTTGCAGAACACGCGATAAGCGAGGTCGATGGCCTCGTCGCTGCCGTTGCCCAGGAAGATATTTTCCTCAGGTATGCCTTTGACCTTCTTCAGGGCACTTTTCAGTTCGCGCTGCAGCGGGTCGGGATAGCGGTTGTAAGGCTCGTTATAGGGATTCTCGTTGGCATCGAGAAAGACGTGAGCCTCCTTGCCGGAATACTCGTCGCGAGCGGAAGAGTAGGGCGCGAGACTCCAAATGTTCTTTCTGACCAGTTGTTCTAAGGGTTTCATAATTGTTATCTTTTTTTCGACGGCTGAACCGTCGAACACACTATTTGATTGATTTGATGCGAACGGTCATAGCATTTTTGTGAGCGTCGAGCTGTTCGGCCTCGGCCATCAGTTCTACGGCGCGTCCAATATGTCGGATACCGTCTTCCGTGAGATGTTGGAAGGTAATCTTACGGCAGTAGGAGTCGAGGTTAACACCGTTGTAGGCGGTGGCATAGCCGTGCGTGGGCAGGGTGTGATTGGTACCGCTGGCATAGTCGCCGGCACTCTCGCAAGCGTAGGGACCGAGGAATACACTGCCGGCATTGACGACGCGCTCGGCGAGTTGCTCGTAGTCCTTCACTTGAAGGATAAGGTGTTCGGGGGCGTAGAGGTTGGAGAGGTTAATCATCTCGTCTACGGAATCGACGAGCACAAGACGGCTGTTATCGAGGGCCTTAACGGCAATTTCCTTACGGGGTAGTAGTGCCAGTTGACGGTCAACTTCTGCCTGTACCTCGCTGAGCTTTGCTTCCGATGTCGTGATGAGCAGTACCTGTGAGTCGATGCCGTGTTCGGCTTGCGAAAGGAGGTCGGCAGCAACGAATTCTGCATTGGCGGTTTCGTCGGCCAATACGCAGACCTCACTGGGTCCGGCAGGCATGTCGATTGCGACCTCGTCAAGTGATACGTGTTGTTTGGCGGCCATCACATATTGGTTGCCAGGACCGAAAATCTTGAAGACCTTGGGCACACTCTCAGTACCATAAGCCATCGCTCCAATGGCCTGAACACCGCCAATCTTGAATATCTTGCTGACTCCCGCAATGCGTGCAGCGACGAGGATGGCGGGATTCACCTTGCCTTCCTTGTTTGGAGGCGTGCAGAGCACAATCTCCTTACAGCCGGCAATCTTAGCAGGCGTTGCGAGCATGAGGACGGTAGAGAAGAGTGGGGCAGTGCCGCCCGGGATGTAGAGGCCGACGCGTTCGATAGCGACGCTCTTCTGCCAACAGGTGACGCCTTCCTGTGTCTTTACCTTCTGACCCACGAAGCGCTGAGATATGTGGAACACCTTGATATTATGGTGTGCAAGGATGATGGCGTCACGTAGTTCGTTACTCACGAGTTTTTCAGCCTCATCCATTTCCTGTTCGGTGACAGCGAGGTTGCCCAGTTCCGCCTTGTCGAACTTCAGTTCATACTCACGAACGGCTGTATCACCTCGCCGACTGACGTCAGCGAGCACGGTGGCAACGGTCTCGTTCAGCTTTGTGAGGTCCAAGCGTGGACGAGACGTAATCTCGTCCCACAGTTCCCGTTTTGGATATTTATAGATCTTCATAATATTTCTTTTACGAGGATGCCCTGGGCACCCATTTCCTTCAGCTTGCCGATAATCTCCCAGAAACGTTTCTGGTCAAGTACAGTATGAACGGAGCACCATTCCTCGTCGGCCAAGGGAATAATCGTAGGACTCTTCAAGCCCGGCAGCACGTTGATAATCTCCTGCAGACGAGCCTTGGGGGCATTCATGCGAACGTATTTCTTATCTTCTGCATCCTTCACAGCCTTGAAGCGGAACAGCATTTCTTCCAATGTGGCGCGCTTGTCATTGCTCATATTCTTGTTGCCGATGAGCAGGGCTTCGCTTTGCATCACCACTTCCACTTCGCGTAGATTGTTGCTGACGAGCGTAGAACCAGAGCTAACGATATCAAAGATTCCGTCGGCCAAACCGATGCCCGGGCTGATCTCCACGCTACCTGTGATGACATGAATCTCGCAGTCGACACCCTGTTCCTTCATGTAGTTGCGCAGGATGTTTGGATAGGAAGTGGCAATTTTCTTGCCATTGAACCAGTTGACGCCACGATATTCAATCTCCTTGGGAATGGCCAGCGACAGACGGCACTGTGAGAAACCCAGACGAGAGATGACGTCGGCATCCTCGCCGCGTTCGATGAACTCGTTTTCTCCGACGACGCCAATGTCTGCAACACCACTGGCAACGCTCTGTGGAATATCGTCGTCGCGAAGATAAAGCACTTCCAATGGGAAGTTACTAGACTGCACCAGAAGTGTACGCTTCGAGGCACTGATCTTGATGTCTGCTTCAGCAAGCAGATTCATGGTATCGTCGAACAGACGACCTTTTGATTGTACGGCAATTCTTAACATATTCTTATTTACCTTTATTTGATTCTTATTCTTCTTGAGCATCGGCTGTCCGCAACAGGATGCTGGTGGCACCGAGGGTGAACAATGTTCCGTTTTCGATGACACGGCGTTCGCGAGGAGTCAGTTCGACATTGTCGACGAATGTCCCCGTATTGCTGTTGTTATCGGATAGCATGTAGCGCAGTTGACCACGTTTATCGCGACTGACGGTGATGGTGCAGTGATTGAGGTCAACGCTAGGATCGACAGTTTCGAAAGGTGTGTTGATGGGATTCCCTTTCTGGTAGCGGCCAATGACGTTGTCTCCCATATGTAATGGAATGACCTGTTTGTAATGGAACACGTTTTCAATGACCACAATACTTCCGCAGGGCGCCTCTTCTGCATGGCGCTCTCCATAGTCGGCCGACATCTCGGCATTCTCCTGTTTCTGGGTGTTGCGCAACTTCGATACACCGATGCGAATACCGAATTCCTTTCCGCATTGGTCGCATTTAAACACGAGCGACTGACCAGTGGTATACTTGGTCTCGTCGAACGTGATGTAGTTGTCGCACTTGGGGCATCTTACACGTTTCATGACTTCAAAATCCTATGCTGATACTTTTTTATAGACCCACGCTTCGGCGAACTCTTCGTCATTGTTCATTTTGTTCAAATGTCGATAGGCTTCACCCTCGGTCTTGTAAGATCCGCAAACTACGCGTACGGTGTTGCGATGGATATACACCTCTGCATCTTTTATACCACGTTTCTTTAACTGCTCAACGTAATTCTCTGCATTGCCGAGTTTTACATGACTGGCTAAAACGATGCAATATGTGGGCTCTGTTGCTGGTGCAGGTTCTTGATTCACCTCTTCTTTCGCAGATGCACTGACGGCAGTAGGCTTTACGACAGGTTTGGCGGGAGCCATATTCGTATCCTTCGGCATCAGTTTCGTCAGCAGATTACTCTGCAGATTGCTCATCGAGCGAGTGTCAAGGTCGCTGTTGGCGATAGGTGTTGTCATCAAGAAGAATGCTATTACTGCTGCGGCAATAGCTACAGCATTGCGAATCCACGACATCTTAATCTCAATGGCATGGTCTTCGTTCTGCTCTTCGTTGTCAATGAATTCCAATAAAGCGGAATCGGCAACTTGTTCGTTCTTTGCAGCATTCGGAGTTTCGATACTTGTCAACTTGGCTTCGCGGATATCTTTCAGAGTAGGGAACTTACATGCGCTGAGTCCATAGAAATCTGGTGATAGAATACCAGCCTCGCAAGGTTCAAACTGGATGTTGCCATCACTGTTGATGCTCAGCGTGCCGATATCCTCGAGTGTAAAGTATCCTTTTTCGTTGAGTTCCTGCTTCATTTCGTCGACTTCCCGTTCGATACGACGCAATGCCTCAGGGTAACTGATGTCCAGAGCATTGATGTACGACTGTACGAGCAACGAGTCGTTGATGCGTAACTGTGGGTTAAATCCCAATGTACGCGTAGGTGGCAAAAACATATAATCATCGGCTTCGTAACGGGCTGCAACATTGTGAGCAACAAAGCCTCCGAAGTCTGGCACGATGACACAGTCATTGTCCAAAAGAAGTATTTCAATATGTCTCTGTAGTTCAATCACGATGCAAAGGTAATAAATCGCGAGCAAAAAACCAAATTTTTTGCAGGTAAATCGATTTTTTTTCTTACCTTTGCAAACGGAATGAGATTTGAAGAAGAAAAAGAAGCATTAGAAAAGGCTCATATTATATATATGAATAAGGTATTATACCATATTATAATTATATGTTTGCTGACAGTTATAGGCTTTGTTGCCTGTGGCGGTCAGAAACCAACAGCCCAGCAGGAGGAAAGCCGTGAGGCCAAGCAGTTGTTGCAAGGTGTTTGGGTGGAGAAAGACGGTGAGACGGCTATTTTCCAGATGAAAGGCGATTCCATTTTCTATGCAGACTCTACGTCATTGCCAGCCCGATTCTGGGTCATTGACGATACGCTTTTCGTCGGTTCCAACCGTTATCCCATTGAGAGACATACTGAGCATTTGCTGTGGTTCCGCAATCAGAATGGTGATTTACTGAAGTTCGAAAAGAGTGAAGACACGGAATTGAATGCGGAGTTTGAACAGTCAAAACCTCAGATCCTGACGATTACTGAAGTGTTGAAGCGTGATACGGTGGTATTCTATGACAGTCAGCGTTACCACCTGTATATTGCTATCAATCCTACGAAGTATAAGGTGTCACATCAGACTATCAATGAAGATGGTATGGAGGTGGAGAATGTCTATTACGACAACATCATCCATCTGAGTATTTTCAATGGTGCTACCCAGTTGTTCTCACGCGATTTCCGTAAACAACAGTACGCCAAGAATGTTCCAGCCCAGATACTGCAACAGTCGGTATTGAACAATATGGAGTTTTCGAAGGTTGATGCTAGCGGCTTCCATTTCAATGTTTCTGTTTGTGTTCCCGACGACGCCAGTTGTTACCTTATTGACCAGATTATTGATTTTAAAGGTAGCCCATCTGTAAAACTGCTAGAATATTGAAAGTTACACTCCTTCAAATAGACATTCGTTGGGCACAGCCAGAAGAAAACATCCGTTGTGCAGAACAGTTGCTTTCCGATGCAGAAGAGAGCGACCTTTATGTGTTACCAGAAATGTGGAGCACAGGGTTTGCAACAAAACCTCATGGTATTGCTGCCGATGAAGATGCGAATCCCGCTCTCGTTTGGATGAAGGAAACAGCAGCCCGTCGTCAGTGTGCCTTTGCCGGTAGTCTGGCAGTCTGTTTAGCAGACTGTAGTTTCCGCAATCGTCACTATTTCGTTGATGGACGTAGTGGTAACGTTTACTATTACGACAAGCACCATCTTTTTACGTATGGCCATGAAGACGAATATTATACGGCTGGGCAGGAACATACCGTAGTCACGTATGGAGATTTCCGTTTTCTGTTGTTGACATGCTACGATTTGCGTTTCCCTTGCTGGAGTCGCTATGCTGATACTCTTGAATATGATGCTATTATTTTGGTCGCCAATTGGCCTGAGTCCCGCCAGTCTGCATGGCAGTTGCTTACACGTTCCCGTGCAATCGAGAATCAGTGTTACCTCGTAGGTTGCAATCGTGTAGGCGACGACCAACATTCCCATTATGCCGGCTGTTCTGTGGTAGTTGATGCTTATGGCAAGGCGTTGGCTCAGTGTCATAAGAACCGTGTCGATAGTCTCACGGTTAACCTAGATTTAGCCGAACTGCAGCGCCGTCGTAGCAAGTTCCGCGTCCTTGAAGACAGAGACCTCCGATAGCCTTCTTTTGCAAATATCGTTAAATTATTCATGAAAAGTTTGCAGATTTCGCAAGCTTTTCGTATCTTTGCAGGATAGATATACAAACTAATCAAAAACGAACAGTATTATGTTATCACAACAAGACCTGAAGCAGTTGGCTCAGAAGGGTATTTCTGAGGCACAAATCGAGAGACAATTAGGTGAGTTTAAAACTGGTTTTCCCTTCTTGAAGTTGGAGGCAGCAGCAGCTATTGGTAAGGGCATTGTAGCTCCCTCTGATGCTGAGCGCAAAGCATATGTAGAGGCTTGGCAGGCTTACAAGGCCGAGGGCAAGAAGGTGGTGAAGTTTGTACCCGCATCGGGTGCCGCCAGTCGTATGTTCAAGGACATGTTTGCCTTTGTGGATGCCGACTACGACGTGCCCACAACGGACTTTGAAAAGAAGTATTTTGACAACATCGAGAAGTTTGCTTTCTACGACGAGTTGGATGCTGCCTGCCAGAAGAATCAGGGCAAGGGCATCAAGGCACTCATCGCCGAGGGTAACTACAAGGCTGTTGCTGCCAACATGCTGAAGGCTGAGGGACTGAACTACGGACAGCTGCCCAAAGGCCTACTCTTGTTCCACAACTATGCCGAGGGCGCCCGCACACCAATGGAGGAACACTTGGTGGAGGGTGCTTTGTATGCAGCAAGTAATGGTGAGGCCCATGTGCACTTCACCGTCTCGCACGAGCACATGGAGCTGTTCAAGGCCAAGGTGGCTCAGAAGGCTGACCTCTATGCTAAGAAATATGGCATCAAGTACGACATCTCGTTCTCTGAGCAGAAACCCTCTACCGATACCGTTGCCGCTAATCCTGACGGCACGTTGTTCCGCAACTCAGACGGTTCGCTGTTGTTCCGTCCTGGTGGACATGGTGCGCTGATTGAGAACCTGAACGAGATTGAAGCTGACGTCATTTTTGTGAAGAATATCGACAACGTGGTGCCCGATCGCCTGAAGGACGATACCGTTGAGTGGAAGCAGGTCATCGCTGGTGTGTTGGTAACCCTGCAGAAAAAAGCCTTCGAATATCTGCGCCTTTTGGATACAGGCAAGTACACGCACGAGCAGATTGAAGACATCATCCGCTTCGTGCAGAACGACCTCTGCTGTCGTAAGGCTGACATCAAGGAACTGGAGGATGCTGACCTCGTCATCTATCTGCGTAAGAAGCTGAACCGACCCATGCGTGTGTGTGGTGTCGTAAAGAATGTGGGTGAGCCTGGTGGTGGCCCGTTCCTGACGTATAATCAGGATGGAACAGTTAGTTTGCAGATTCTGGAGAGCTCGCAGATTGACAAGTCGAACAAAGAATACATGGAGATGTTCACCAAGGGCACACATTTCAATCCCGTTGACCTCGTTTGCGCAGTGAAGGACTACAAGGGCAACGCCTTCGACCTGCCCAAGTATGTCGACCCAACCACAGGCTTCATCTCGCAGAAGTCGAAGAGTGGCAAAGAACTACAGGCATTGGAGTTGCCAGGCTTGTGGAATGGTGCTATGAGCGACTGGTCTACCGTCTTCGTCGAGGTTCCCCTCTCCACGTTCAATCCTGTGAAGACCGTCAACGACCTCCTTCGCGACCAGCATCAGTAATATAACCGAGTTGAGGGGGAGAATTTCCTAAACCGTAATTTCTCCCCTAATGCTGCGGTTCATCATTTCGCGAACCATCTCAGAGTCTTTATAGTGTGACTGCAAGAACATTAGTTTGGTGACGGCACTTTCTACCGTCGAATCATAACCGCTTACCACGCCGGCTTCCTTCAAATGGAAGCCGGTGTCGTATCTGTCCATTTCGACACATCCTTGCATACACTGGCTGATATTGACAATCACCTTACCATTCTTTGTACCTTCCTTAAGCGCGTTCAACAACCAAGGGCGCTGGGGTGCATTACCTGAGCCGAAAGTACGCATCACGATTGCCTTGAGGTTAGGCGTGTGAATGATGTGACGAATGAGGTCTTCGCGAATACCGGGGAACAACGAAAAGATTATCACGTTGTTGTCCAGCCGGAAGTGTGGCGTCATGGGCTTGTTCCAGTCGGGTTTCAGGATACGCTCCTCATGATAGGTAATGTTAACGCCAGCATCTACCAGATGAGGAAAGTTAAACGACTCGAAGGCATTGAACTCGTCGGCACTCTGTTTTGTCGTACGGTTGCCACGTAGCAGATGACCATTGAAATAGATTCCAACTTCCGGTACACGAGCGTGACCTTCTTCGTCTTTCGCAGCAGCAATTTCTATACTGGTAATGAGATTCTCCTTACCGTCGGTACGGAGCTGTCCGATAGGAAGCTGCGAACCGGTGAAAATGACTGGTTTCGTCAGGTTTTCCAGCATGTAGGAGAGGGCAGATGCCGTATAGGCCATCGTGTCGGTTCCGTGCAATACAACAAAACCATCGTATTGGCTGTAGTTGTCAGCAATAACATGCGACAGGTCGGTCCATAGCTGTGGCGACATATCGCTGGAATCGATTGGTGGATTGAACTGATGTGTGTCAATCTGCATATTGAATTGTTTCAGTTCCGGTACACGCAGCAACAGGTGCTCGAAGTCGAAAGGCTCCAAAGCACCTGTGTGCGGATTGCGGTTCATGCCGATGGTCCCACCGGTATAGATGAGTAATACCTTACTCTGCATAGTTCGTAAATGATATGTCTTATCCGTTCATCGAAAGCAGGAACTCCTCGTTGGAGTGTGTCTGTACCAGACGATCGCGGATGGTGCTCATTGCCTCGATTGGGTTCATCTCTGCAATGAATTTGCGAATAATCCACATGCGGTTCAGAGTGGTCTGATCCTGCAACAATTCATCGCGACGTGTAGAAGAAAGTACAAGGTTGACAGCTGGGAATACGCGTTTGTTGGCAAGCATACGGTCAAGCTGCAGTTCGGAGTTACCTGTACCCTTGAATTCCTCGAAGATTACCTCATCCATCTTCGAACCAGTGTCTGTCAATGCAGTAGCAATGATGGTCAGCGAACCGCCACCTTCAATGTTACGGGCAGCACCAAAGAAACGCTTGGGCTTCTGAAGGGCATTAGCGTCAACACCACCTGTGAGCACCTTACCGCTGGCGGGAGCAACGGTGTTGTAAGCGCGTGCCAAACGTGTGATGGAGTCGAGGAAGATGACGACGTCGTGACCGCATTCTACCATTCGCTTAGCCTTTTCCAATACGATGCCGGCAATCTTCACGTGACGGTCGGCAGGTTCGTCAAATGTCGAGGCAATGACTTCTGCATTTACGGTACGGGCCATATCCGTTACCTCCTCCGGGCGCTCATCAATGAGCAACATCATAATGTATGCCTCGGGATGATTTGCAGCAATGGCGTTGGCAATATCCTTCATCAATAGTGTTTTACCAGTCTTTGGCTGTGCCACGATGAGGGCACGCTGCCCTTTACCGATAGGTGCGAAGAGATCGACAATACGCACCGACGGGTTTGTTGTTGCTTTATCGCCGCACAGAGTGAATTTCTCATCGGGGAACAGCGGCGTCAGATGTTCGAAGGCTACACGATCGCGTACTTCTTGAGGATTACGTCCATTGATGCTGGTAACGTTTGACAGGGCAAAGTATTTCTCATTGTCGTGTGGCGGACGGACGGTACATTCTACGACGTCACCTGTTTTCAGACTCCAGCGTCTGATTTGCTGTGGGTTTACGTAGATATCGTCAGGTGAAGACAAATAGTTGAAGTCTGATGAACGCAAGAATCCATAGCCGTCCTGGATGATTTCCAATACACCGTTACCGGTGATGAGCTCGCCGAAATCGAATGCAGCAGGCTGTGCTGGTTGACGATAGTCTTGCATCATTGGCTCGTCCTGTGGTTGCTGAGCTACGGGACGGTCAAAGATATCGACTGTAGGGATGGCAGATTGATCTTCAATAGGCAGGTCGACAATAGTGATGAAGTCTGTGCCGTCTCCGGGGTCACCATCCCAAACATCATCGGCATCTCCTTCCATAGGAGTATCTTCTGCTTCAATGTTACTGGCCATTTTCTCCTGCAACTGATCAATCATCTCCAATGATAGTTCTTCATTGTCACCTTCAACTACGGCTTCAGGAATGGCTTCTGCTACAGCCTCAGGAATGGCTTCGACTATGGGGGTGTTCGCAAACAGGTCTGCCTCGTTCTTAGGGGCTGCCTTCTTGCGCGTTTTCTTCTCAGGTTTAGCTTCGGCAGATGCTTCAGCAACAGCCTCTTCTTCCTGTTCTTTCTTGGTCTTACGCACACGTTTTTTGGGTGCGGGTTTTTCTTCTGCCTGTTCAATAGCTGTCTGCTCGGTCTGTTCTATTTCGGCTTTTTCTGCTGCAGCCTGTTCGGCAATCAGTGCATCCAGCGTAGGTTTCTTCCCAGCCTTTGTGGCTTTTTTGTCTAACGTGGTGCTCTCCG
>CADCDY010000101.1 GCA_902800245.1 uncultured Prevotellaceae bacterium | reverse complement strand
AATGGCGAGCATAGCAAGCTGGATATATGATAAGCCGCTTAGAGGCAATTACACCTTCACACACGATGAGGTGGCGCAGGCATTCCCTGACATGAGTGCCGGCAGCATTGCACGGGCGCTGACCAGGGAGGTGAGCAAGGGGCGGATTATGTCGCCCCTGCGCAGCTTCTACGTCATAATACCGGATGAATATGTGCTGCGCGGGGCTGTGCCGCAGTCGTTTTACTTGGACGACATGATGCTCCACCTGGGACGCAAATATTATGTGGCTCTGCTGAGTGCGGCAAGTTATCACGGAGCTTCGCATCAAGTCCCGCTGCGGTTCAGCGTGATGATAGAACCTCCCGCCATGCGTGACAAGAAAGGAGAGAAGTACCTTACGCATTATTTCTGCAAGAGTCATATTCCTGAGGCATACGTGGAGAGACGGCAGACGCGGACGGGCTACATTAACGTGTCGTGTCCTGAACTGACGGCAGTAGATTTGCTGACGTATCAGGCTAAGACAGGAAGCGTCTCGCGGGCAGCCACAGTTCTGGCTGAACTGGCTGAGAAACTGGATTTTGGGCGCTTAGGGGCTGACTTCGTGAAGGAGGTGCCGATAACCAGTCTGCAGCGCCTGGGCTATATTCTGGACGAGGTGCTGGAAGAAGGTGAAGC
This sequence comes from uncultured Prevotellaceae bacterium, assembly GCA_902800245.1. Lineage (GTDB taxonomy): Bacteria > Bacteroidota > Bacteroidia > Bacteroidales > Bacteroidaceae > Prevotella. Next base: position 7,976 of record CADCDY010000101.1, on the reverse strand, counting down.
GGCAGAGTCGGTGTACAGTCTGTTGAAGTGTTCCGGTTTCGTGCTCCAGTATGCGCCTTTAAAGGCAGGAAAGAGCAGCGAGGGTTGCGAAAGGAACGCCAAGTGGAGAATTATTGTGAACGAAAGCATCGAGATTGACGAGTTATGATACCAGAGCGATATATTACTGAATGGAGCGAGCAGGCCCCGTGGGTGGTGAATAAGTTTATCGAACAGGATTTGATAGTCTGCCGTGCGTTAGTGTCTATTTATAGCGATACATTTCTTGCGGAACATCTGGCGTTCAGAGGCGGCACAGCATTGGGTAAGTTGTATCTGAGGCCGCAGCCCAGATACTCGGAGGATATCGACTTGGTGCAAGTGAAGGCAGAACCCATCAAAGAAACGATAGACCATCTAAGGGACGCGCTGGCTTGGCTGGGCGAACCAGTGGTAAAGCAGAAGAAGCACAACAATACGCTGGTGTTCAAGGTGCAGCCGACGGATATGGATGCGGGCGAGATTCACTTGAAGGTGGAGATTAACTGCAAGGAGCATTTCTCGGTATATCCGATGGTTAGGGTGCCTTTTACGGTGGAAAGTTCGTGGTTCAAAGGTGCATGCGAGGTGCTGACCTATGAGTTAGCAGAACTGACAGGGACGAAACTGAGAGCTGTGTATCAGCGGAGAAAAGGACGTGATTTGTTTGATCTGTGGAAGATACTGTCAATGCACCCCGAATTGGATAAAGGGAAAGTGATGGAGAGCTATGAGCGCTATCTTGGCTTCACGGCATCACACTTGCCTACGTACAAGGAATTTTTGCTGAATATGGACGGGAAACTACAGGATGAGGAATTCTTAACGGACACGGAAATGATTCTTGGGCCACAGGTGGAGTATGACCCACAGGTGGCGTGGGAAAAGGTGAAAGCGGAGTTGGTGGAGAGGCTAAATACTGAAGTTTGAATTTTGATGGTGGTCGTATTTGACCATGGACAAAAGTCCAAGGGCGTGAAATGTCCAAGGGCTTCATTGCCGAATCTTCTTTCGACAATTCTCCTCAAATTCTACGGCTAATGTAGGCAAAAGCCGTAATTTCTCACATAGGTTGTAGTGCATGCCAATAGTAACATTTATTACGGATTTATGGTAAGTTTGCCAGAAATCCGTAATGAGAATGGTTGAAAACTTACGCAATAAAGGAAATCTGCACCATTCCGAGGTGGGATGATGCAGACTGAAAGTGATAAAAGATTTGTATTACTTGATGGTGATCCAGACGGGTTCGCCTTTGTCTTTGGCGGCGACGATTTTGTCCTTGAGGCGGTGGAGCCAGATGTTGGAGTTGAGCACCATGCCCTTCTTCAGGTTCTGACCCACGAGGATGCAGCCTTCGGTGTCGTTGCTGGTGTTGCCAGCGTGGATGCGGATGCCGCTGAACATGGGGACGCCAAGGAGGATGGGCAACCACTTCTGCATCTTCGGCGAGAAGGAGATGACTACGGCGTAGCGGCCCTCAGGGATGGCTGAACAGCCTTTAATCTTGCGGCCTCCGTGGGCATAGTCGCGCCAAGTGGGTTCGAGGGTGTCGCAGAAGTAAACCTCCTTCTCTCCTGCCAAGTATTCATCGTCGATTCGTTCTACGATTGCAAGCCTGCCTATCGTGTAGGTCTTGCGTTTTGCTATGCGTGTTAAAACTAATTCCATAATGTTTCAAATTTCAAGATTAATGTTTAAAATTTGGAGGCGGTGGTGAAACCACCAACCTCCTTATTGTGGCAAAGTGGCAAAGTGGCAAAGTGGCGTTGTGGCACTTTTCAGTTCTCAATTTTCACTTTATGCCAATGCTTGCTATCGGTCTTCTCAATCCAGCCGTCGCGACGCCAGCGGGTGATGATGTTACGCAAGGCTGATTCACCACAATAGCCGCGCTTCAATGCCCGCAGATCATCCATCGAGAATGAAGGTGCCAACTGGTCGAAAATGGAGTGGTTTGCACCATACCGCTGACATTCATCCTGCGCATTGACGTACTCGTTGCGGAGTGCCTCGCCAAAGGTCTTGATTTGCTGCGCAAGGCAATACTCAGCCATCATCAGCGCAAAGTCCAGACACGACTTGGTTTCCTTGTCCTTACCCGAAAGCAAGTGGAAGATTACCCCACATCGGAAGCCAATGACAGCCGCACGCTTGCGATAAGTGTCTTTTACGTGGTCAATGTCCTTCGCTGCCTCCACGCGCTTTTCCTCTACCCACGCCTCGATGGCCTTGCGCAAACGAGGCACATCAACGAGACCTGTAAACGAACGCAGACGGGTGACGGCCTCCTGAATTCTTGCTTCGTCCTCTGCCGAACGCTTGCCGAACTTCGGCATCTTCGAGAATGAGGCGTCTGGCATTTCGGCCACCAAAATACGAGAAGATAAGCCATTCTCGATATTGTCCGACTTGAAGCACTTCCTCATGGCCCCGTTCGTGCCGAGCATCGTCCAATTATATGCGACATTCACCACTCCCGACTCTGCGGCATCAGAGTTATAGTCCTGTCCCCACTCACCGAAGTCAAAGCTCAAACGATAAATATCGTATTTGCTACTCCACGAGCCAGCACCATTCGTCTTGCGAAGGGTGTCCAGTTCTTCGCCAAAACTATAAATGGTATGCCCCTGTGCATTCTTGAATCGCTTCAACAGCGTGGAACAACTGACCGTTACAGGCACCACGCGAATCAGCACATGCGGGTCTTCGGGAGCCTTCTCGTTGGCTTTACGGCCTTTCTTGCGCTCCTTCCATTCCTCCTCCCGCTTGCGGGCCAAGGAATCTTCCTCGTCGAGTTGGCGTTTCCAGATGTCAACGGCATTCTTACAAACCGACTTATTCGAAGCCTGCTCACCTCGGATAATCGACATCAGCCCTAACCGATGGGTATTTCCGTCACAATACTCAACCGTTACCTGGTCAGCGTAGGCAGCCGCAATCGGCATCACCGAACACAGTACAGGCATGTGCATCGTAACCGGCACACCCACAAGACTTTCACGCAGTCCGATAGGCAGGTGTTTGTACAAGCCCCCTAAGTTAGGGGGTTGGGGGTCTGAACAATCGTCGTCCGCTCCCTCGTTCAGACCCCTGTCGTCCCCTAACTTAGGGGACATTGACATCACAATCTGATCCATCAGGCGCGAGCCCTTGGTTGGCTCCTTACAAGCCGAGTGGATAATGCCCCGCATTTCCTGAGCCGACAACCCGAAACGAGGCATCACCTCTAACAGCCATTCCTCGTTGTTGTCGCAGATAGCACGGAGATTAGCAGCCAATTGGTGCAGCCGCTTATTACGTTCGCCCTCGCTGGGTTCGCCGCCTGTGCGACGCCAGTACTCGCTAATAATAGAGGTATAGGGAATACCCTTGAAGTCCAGCGGGAACTTTGAGCCCCCTAAGTTAGGGGGTTGGGGGTCTGAAGAAGTGCTTGTTTCAATTCCCTCGTTCAGACCCCTCCTGACCTCCCCTAACTTAGGGGAGGAAACAGACTCGGGATCATAGTAGCAGCCATCCTCGGTACGCCCGTCAATGCTCAAACCTCTATCCGTATAAGCCTTCCTGCGCTGAGCCACCTCTTCCTCTGAAAGCTGCTGATACCACCCATCGGCACGATAAATCTCATACTCCGCTGGTGTGATGTAGATAAACCTCTCGGGCGTGAAGCACGACGTATCAGGAGCCACACCAAGTGCCTTACAATAGGCCCTCTGCGCTTCGGGCACCGTCATACCCATCGGCAGTCGGATATCGATGTGCAGTTTCCTACGAGCCGAGTAGTCCTTGTGCAGCATCATGCCCTGCCACTCGCCGCCAATCTCAATATCCAGTTGTTCCGAACGCTTATTGGCTTCCTCCACGAGCGAGGCATCATCGATGTCAACACACGTTTGCCAAGTGAAACTCTCCGGATCAATATGTTCGCGGTCGCGATAGTTGTCACGGAATCGGCTGTAGTGCGGGCAACGGAAAGGCAGATACCCCTTCAACTTCCGCTGTTCCTCTTCGTCTGTGGCGGCATTGATGCGTTCTGCCAGTTGCTTCAACCTCGGCGACTGCGTCAGCGCATCGTAGTCAGGGAGCGGGCATTCTGTTACGAATGCCCTGGATTGCTCCTTCGTCTGACGCGGGTTGAGTGCTATCATCCTGCGGATTACTTCCATATTGTTTCCTCCTTTCTGGTTTTAAGGTAAGACAAAATCTGGTCGGCCTCCTCTTCGTAGAGCGCCTTGGTGAGTGCCAGCCCGTACTTCTTCGGAAACTTGAACGTGACATAGACATACTCGTCCTTCAGGCGGCGGCGACCGTTATCGCTGCGATACAGCGGACGGGTAATCTTAACTGCACCGTGAGGCGTCTCGTAGAGCACGTCGTGCTTCGGACCCTGAAGGCCGTCGTTGTAGCGCTTCACTCGGGTACGCCCGTCGGCATCCACTTCGATGCCAGCACGGTAGCGCACGCGCTCACCGCCAGTCACCTGCTTCTCATCCTCCCAAGGGCACGGATAGACATTGATGTCGCCGTTGGTCATGAAGTTAATACTGCCGTCCATCTGAACGTTCTGCTGTAAAATCTGTGGTCTGAAAAAAGTTGGTTTCATTTTTAAATCCTTGTTGTTAAGCGAGGTGAGTGGAGCTTTCAGAAAAGAAGGTTGCGCAAATTATCCCGGGGACTCCCCTCATCGTGCTCGCCTCAACTCGGATTGTTGAAAAATGTGGTTTGTTTTGACTGTCCTTTCTCTCTTTCGAGATTCGGGCCCGAATCCTGTTGGTTTTAGATTCTGTGGCCCATGAAGCGCCAGTCTCTCTTCACGTTTCTCGGCATCTGACACCTATTGATCAGCGACAGCTGACGACGTGCATTCTCAGCGATAGTGCCTCTTGCCATTGTGATAGTGTTACGTGTACGTGACATAATTTTTATTGCTTAACGTCGCTCCTTTAAACGACCTTTAAATTGTTTGACGATGCAAAGGTAAGGCGAATATCAATGCCCTGTTTGTAATGACTTTGAGATAGTATATTTCACCGCCCAATCGTATATTTAAGCACTAATTGAAAGTAATTTCAGCAGATTTTCGGCTATAAACATCTGGCGTGGGAACACCCTGTCACCCTTCGGAGCCTTGTACTGCTTCCACTCCTGATAGTTCTTTCTGAGGATGCTGCTCGATGATAGCGGCTTCTGGATTGACTGATAGGTACACCGATGCGTCAGGCGTACATCTTTTAATAGCGTATTCATGCGCTGGGAGAATTTTGCAATATCACTTTCCCAACCGCAAAAGTCCACCAACACCCTATACACAGCCGTCCACTGGGTGCAAACTCCAAAGAGCCCGACAACCACGATGACAGCCTTAGCCACCTCATCGTCGCTCTTATACACCTTCTGACATTTGTAGGTCACGGTCTCAATGGCACTTACCAACTTGTTAGCCAGCAGAGCCTCAGCCATCTTTATTTGTTCTTCGCTGTCACCTTTCTCAATAATGATCTTCATCTTTTTCGAGTTTTGTGAGAAGAGAAGAACGCTGCAGCTTTACCTCATGAGATTCTCACTCCACCCGGGTTATACAATAAAATTAACGGCGCGAAGGTACATAAAATAAGGATACGAGCTGTTTTAGGTAAAACAACAAACTTGCTTACCTAAAACAACTTTTTAGTAAATGTGGGTATTTTTACTTCTTCTTAGAAGCAGAAATCAATTCATTGAAGTATTTTTCAATACCATCTTTATTTCTTGTCGGGTCTTTGGCGGCATTTACCAATTGGGCTATATTATTAACTGGCTCGCCAAAAACCTTATCCATGATATAATTGATAGCCTCGTCTCGATTCGTTAATGCCCTGCCATTTGCATCAACTATCCATCCAGCCTTGTACATCGCTTCCAAAACAATAATCATTGATGTCTTCTTGCCGCTGGCTATCTTTAGTTGTGGTACATCGTACTCATCTATATCATCGTGCTGAGCCGATGGCGTGGATGAATAAACGAGTTCATCCCACGTTTGTTCTATTTCAGCAGATATATTTCTTTCGGACTCTAAGTAGTCAGCAATGGATTTCTGAATGGCAACTTTATCAATGATAGAAAAGCCGGACTCAAACTTGCGCTGCAATGTGTCGCAGAAGTCAGGCAGATGCTCTTCTGTTCGCCTGATTAATACGCTGGCTATAGAGGTGTATTTTGGTAGTCCACTCCGTATTAGAACTGTAGCTGTGGCAAACATGACAATCCCAACAGACCTCTCTACTTCTTCACGATCAACATCATCAGCCTTATCGAGAAAGTCGCTTAGCATATCGTCCCACAGGGCTTTATTGCAATAGCGCTGATATTCCAATATGCCTTTCGTTTTCATATCGTCGATATTAAACAGCACATTGTAATACAACTCACCTGGCTGCAAGGCAAATGTTCTTGCCTCGTTCTTAATGGCCTTGCATGGTGTGCTCAGGGCTTCAAATAACAAGTCATCACCAAATTTATCTTCTACGGCGATGATTTCTTCCTTTCTGAACAGGTACTTCATTTGCGTAATCCTTTAATAATTCATGCATACGATCAAGCCATTGCGTGAGTGAGAAGCTACCTTCGGGGGTCTCAAAGTTCATCTTCTTCACACCGTTCTCAAATTCTTCTATCACTTCGTCCTCCACGCCAAACTGAGCCATGATGTCAGCGCCATAGCGATAGAGGCCAAAGGTCTTGAATTTTACGGTTAAGTCATACTTTCCTTTCTGCTTTACACAGATATCAGCCATGTTGGATAAGTCATCGTGCAACTCATCGAGTTTTACTTCACCATCGCCCTCCGCACTCAGCATTACGGCTGCTGTGGATTCCGATTTCTTAGCCAACATACGCATGATAGAAACCACGTCATTAGAATCCGTTTCCTCATCTTCCTCTTTTCCCTTAAAGTCCATACGTATCTGGCGCACGCTGTCCTTAAACTTGCTGCGGATATCATTCACCACTGGCCAGAATTCATTCTTGTCACGCTGGTATCTGCTAAACTCCAGTTTCAAATGATACTGACCGAGAATGGCAGCATTGTTGAACGCCTGATAGAGAATGCCACACACTTTGTCGGGCTTGTTGTCGAAAGCCGAATTCTTCACCACTGCCATTATCTGATGCCCTGGGCGATTGTCAATTACCACATGGCAATAGGGATGATGCTCGTGGGCCACATCTTTTTTCTTATTAGTGGTATGCTTCCATTTGTTGTTTTCGATGGTCATTAGTATTACATCGTCAGCCACCATCAATACATCATTTTCAAACTGCTCCCATTCGACGGTTTTATCCTTTCCCCTGCCTTTCTCCCTCAGCACGTTCAGTTCCAACTTGCCGCCAGTTTTAAAGAAACTGCCAAAGCACTGCTCCGGTGAATCATAGTGTTTCTGTTGTTTGTTATTCTCTTCTTGCTGCTCTGGAAACAATACTGCTTCCTCTTCTTTTCTCTGACTTACTCCGTACTTATAAATTGCAAATATTGGCATACCTTCTACATCTTTTAATTATAACTAATACCCAAAAATGAAATGAAGTGCAAAGGTACGAAATTTCTGTGAGCTATATGCACGTAATGCAAAAAAGTAGCATTTTTCAAACTATTTTTAGTAATTTCGCATTGTGTGTGTCTTGCCATTTCGCCACTTTGCCACTTTGCCACATTAAGGAGGTGGCAAATGTGGAAAGAATGGCAGGAAATGGAGGGTAATATAATTAGAATATTATTATATTATAATATAATATTATTCTAAAGCATAATCGTGCATATTAGGCAGATGCTTAATGTGGCAAAGTGGCAAAGTGGCGTTGGGACAAACCGAGTTTTGAGTGTCTTTCCCTGTATAGTGTTGACTCCCTCAGAGCCTTGATTTGTTACTGTTTTGTTAATTACTGTTTATTATACTGATTTTGTTGACTTATCTCTC
>CADCDY010000100.1 GCA_902800245.1 uncultured Prevotellaceae bacterium | reverse complement strand
GCACGCTTGAATGCGCGTGCAAAACGTTGACCTTTTCTCATAACTCTTTTTAACTTTTAAGAGGCTTGGCAGGAGTCAACGTATTTCAGGCTAAGACACGACATCTCCATCGACCTTAATGGGACGATGGGACGCGGGACGCTGTGACGCTACTAGCTCTTTTTCATTTAATTAATGTGTATTTTCAGGGACTTCGTGCTTTAATCTCAGAAATTATTTGTATCTTTGCCAGCAAAAGAGCATAATAGAAGAATCAGTATCAATATGAATACTTCTACAATTAAAACAATGCGCGTCTGGAAATGGGCACTGCTACTGGTGGTAAGTCTGGTACTTGCCATACTCATGTATTCCTTCGCTCAGTTAGTGTTTCTGGCTATTGATAATCTGTGGGTGCAATATGATAGGGCTTTATGCATTATTTGTAAAATGGTTTGAGAAACATAAAGCAATGGATATTCCTTTCAGACGTTTTGCGCAGGATACGGCAAAAGGTCTTGGAGTCGGATTCGGCTTCTTTGTTAGTGTAGTATTGATAATGATGCTTTTGGGCCTATATCGCATCGATAGCATAGGAACAGACAAGCCAATGCAAATCGTATCGGCATTCTTCCTTTTTCTGTTGGTAGGAACAGGGGAAGAAATTCTGTTCCGAGGGGTGCTCTTCCGCTGGATTGATGAGAAATGGGGCTATGTGGCAGCTCTGACTGTATCTTCGGTGGTTTTTGGTTTCATACATCTTTCCGAGCCTAACGCGACCCTGTGGTCATCGTTGGCCATCGCCGTGGAAGCAGGACTCCTTCTAGGCGCAGCATACAAATATTCAGGAACATTGTGGCTTCCTATCGGCATTCATTGGGCATGGAATTTCACGCAAGGCAATATTTTCGGTTTTGAGGTATCTGGTAAAGATTTAGGAGCTTCCCTCTTGAAGTCAACAGTTAGCGGCCCAGACTGGCTTACAGGTGGAGCCTTTGGGGCTGAAGCATCGTTTATACCAGTCTTCTTGGGTCTATTATTGTCGGCATGGTACATATGGAAAATACATCGCCTACACGTTGAAGCTATCGAAGGGACGTGACTACAAGACCCTGAACTGCATTGCCCAGGCCGTCTGCAAATAATTCATAAATTCCCGATGGTCTGATTAGATTATCGGGATTTATTCGTACCTTTGTACCCATACAGATAACAACGGATCATGGACAAGGACGTCAGAAAGCCGACAGCGCATAACATGAAGCGGCGCAGCCATTCACACGACTATAGCCGCAGCGGGTATTACCATATCACTATCAGCACGACAAAAGCGCTCCACCAGCCACTCGGACAGATTGCAGGCCGGTTGGATAAGCCCGATGGTGACAGCGATGCGCCACACGTGGTGCTATCGCCCCTGGGACAGATGGTGGAACAGGAACTGAGGGAGAGCATCCAGCGACATTACCCGATGCTCGAAGTGATGGATTATGTCGTCATGCCTGAGCATCTCCATTTTCTGTTGGTGGCCCATAGAGACATCGTGTCGAACGGTGGCAAGCCCACGCATCTGGGACAAGTTATTGCGGGTTTCAAGTATGGGTGCAACAAGCGCTACTGGGCCATGACCGGAAGGGCCAAGCCCGGAAGCACCGCGGCGGCAACCGCGGGCGGCACCGCGGCGGCCCCTGAAGCAGCACCCCCGGCGGCCATCCGAAGCACCACCCCGGCGGCCGAACCGCCGGGCACTCGAGGCAGTGTGCTTGGCGATTCGGTCGCCAAGTTAGACGCGCCGCCCCTTTTCGATACCGGCTATTGCGACGTGATGCCCATCGACGAAGCACAGCTCGCCACGCAGCGGGCCTACATCCGCGCCAATCCGCGCAGCCGCCTGCTTAGAACGACGAACCGCCAATGGCTGCAGCCACAGCGCAACACTGTCAATACCGCCGTGAGCATCCGGGCGCTAAAGGGCTATTTGCAGCGCGAATGTCCTCGGCAGATGACGCCCGACAACCATACCACGATGCCCCGGCAGATGGCGCCCGACAACCAAGCCACGATGCCCTCACAGATGACGCCCAACAGCCTATCCACGATGCCCTCACAGATGGCGCCCGACAACCATACCACGAGGCCCTCACAGATGGCGCCCGACGGCTTCTCCGTGATCACCCAGCGGCTGTTGCAAGAGGATGGCTACGTGGTTTGCGACAGCTATGGAAACGTGGAATTGCTGCACAGGAAGTTACTCCCCATCGTCTGTCACCGCAAGGACACCGCCCTGTTTGAACAACAGAAAGCCCGATGCCTAGCGGAAGCAGCCGCTGGCGCGGTGCTGGTTTCTGCCCGCATATCGCAGGGCGAGCAAGACATCATGGATGCCGCAAGTACACTGGGTTTCCCCGTCGTTAGAATTGAGGACAATGGTTTTCCGGACATCTACCATCCCTCGGCCCAGCGCATGGACGACTGCGCCTCCGGCCGTCTGCTGCTGATAACGCCCTGGTGCTATCAGCTCAGAAGCCACACGGAAAACATCACCACACTCGTCTGCAAGACCATGAACTGCATTGCCCAGGCCGTATGCCGGCAAAAGGATGACTGGTGGAAGTAATCGCATCTGCAAATAATTTATAAAAACCCCAAGGGTCCTAACAGATTGTTGAGGATTTTTAGTACCTTTGCATACAAATCAAATTAAGATGATATGGAAACTCAGATATTGAATTTAAAAGAACCGTATGAGTACATCTGCTGCAATGGCAGCATCGGACTACATATTGCTACGATGATAGTATATGAAGCCAAGACATATGAAGATGGAGAATATGAATTGGAGACTCATAGTCACCCAGTAGTGAAGTACTATAACCGCCCAGGCGGAACGGTGTGGAACCGTGCCGAACTGACCGACTGCAGCGTGCTCTGCCGTGAGGACAGCAAGCGCATCACGATGGAGCAGTTTTATAATTTCGTAAGCGACGCACCACAGTTGGCTGACAGTTCCTGCGAGGGTCCCACGCCCCCAACCATAGATATAGTGGTTTCAAAAGAAAAACTCAGGCGGAACGGTATTGAGATAGAATGGCCTATGGTTCGTAGCGAAAGGGGGAAAATGGTGCCCCAAAAAGAATTCGACATTGCGCTTGGGTTTAGGCAGAATGACGAAGACGGGTCTGATTACTCTTGCTATGACATGGGGTTATCTGACGAAGATATCCATGCCGGTGCAGCACCGCTTTCTGTCTTTTTTAATTTCAAGACCAAAAAGGAATTGAAGGCGCAGTTGATATATGTCATGGGGGCTTATTACGCCATGTTTAAGGGTCACGATTTTCATATTCAATTCTATTGGCCTGAAGGCAGCGAATTTGCCGATGTGGTGAACGAAGTGAATCAAAAGGAACCGGAAATACGCAAGAGAAGCAATGACATCAACGTATGATTTCCTTGGCGCGGAGGCCTTATCGCACCTCAACTCGATAAAGGGAATCATCGGACATCTGGAAGAACGGACACGGGCGGGCGACGAAGATGCCAGGCGAGTGCTTGAGAGCCTTGGCATTACGCTGAAACAGTTTAAGTTTAAAGGCAGCCCCGCCACGGGCAAGAATCTGAACCCTGAACGTGGGCGCAAGAGCCATGCCGGCGAGAAGGTGACAAAGGCCTTTAAATATAATGTACGTGATACGCGCGTGGCCAACAAGCGGCTCGTGATGCTTTACAATGCGCTGCTGGCATTCGGGTGGATTCGCGAGGATACTGAGCAGCAGACATTCGTCGATTTGTTCAGTGGCGGCGATTGTACGCACAGAATCGTGTGGATGGACGATGTAAATACGCTGGCCGACCTGTTCCGCCGTCTGGTGAGCGTTGAGAAGCTGGTGGCTGTGCAGAGTCCCTATGGTCTTTGGCAGATGGTGGATGGACACTTCTGGGAAAAGGAGGGCAACAAGGCATTCGGCAACGAGCGCCTGCGCAAGACGCATACGCCACAGGAGAAGTCACGCCACATCGGCTATCTGGTGAACATTCTGAATCCTAGGTATACGGAGCAGCAACTGAAGGAGATGCTAATGGATGAGATTCCTGAGGAAGACGAAGAATCGACGTGAGGTCAGTCGACGTTAATACGTGCCGAGTCGGCGCCCTAACGAAAACGCCAAATATTTTTTTGATATTTTTTCTGCTATTCGCAGACAGCTCTGAGTAGAGGGTTGTCTGCGATTTCTTTTTGTCTCTACCCCGCTTTTTCAATCGGCGTTAATTCCATTTCGCAATTAATGCCGCCTCCATTTACAACATTATTATAGAAGCACCTCTGGCGAGAGGCACACACTTCGAAAGCGTTCTTTGACATGTTGAAACAACCCACGTGCACACATGCACGCCCACATCCCATGTGCGTACACGAACACGCGCATACATTATTCATTCATAACTTAGAGGTCGCCTGAAAGGAGGCGACGTTAAACAAAGCAATATTTATGTCGAAAAAAGCTACAGTTAAGGCCGTGTGCAGAGCTCTCAGAGCCCGCCATGACAGGATGGAGATGAGCAAGGTGAATCATCTCGGAGTGATGAACTCACAGCGTTTTCACCTTATCTAAACATTATTAATCTGGGCGAAGTGAGCTGAAGAAATCTCATGAGTTAAAGCTGGCCAGCGTTTCCAAAGGCTTCTTCACTCGCAAAAACCCAACAAAAATGAAACCTACATTTAAGAAACAGCTATTAGTTCAGAACGTCCAGATGGACGGCAGTATTAATTTCCAGACCAACGGCGATATCAACGTCTATCCGTGCCCTTGGGAGTCGGACAAAACGGTGACCAACGGCGAGCGAGTACGCTATGAGGGCGGTATTGAGGTGGATGCCGACGGTCGTACAAGGATCAAGCGTTGGAACCGAGGTTCACGAGGTCCACTCCACGATACCCTCTTCGAGACACCTCACGGAGCCGTAAAGATGACGCGTCCGCAGTATCCGGCAAGTGGTCACGGCTATCGTCGCATCAATGACGAGTTCATTTATGTCACGTTCAAGTTCCCGAAGAAGTACGGGCTGGCGCTGACCAAGGCCCTCTACGAAGAGGAGGCCGACAAGATTATGTCTTACTTTAAAACTAGGAAGGAGGAAACATTATGGAACAGCAAATGATCATGACTATGAAATTCACATGTATCGGCAAGGGGCACGGCGCTCCTTGCCTCCCTGCCACCAAAGAGGAATGGGAGGCTCTTCGCCGAGAGCCCTGGCTCTCGCAGATGTGCGCACGTATAGAGAAAGGTGACGATGAGTTGAAACATCGTTTGCCGGTATGGACACCGCATTGCGCGGAGTTTAAGGATAACCACAGGGCGATTGCGGACGCGATTAAGCCGCTGAACCGACTGATGTTGGACTTCGACGAGAAAGGACACACGGGCGAAATCGTGAAAAGCCTCACCCCCAGCCCCTCTCCGAATGGCGAGGGGAGTGAAATGACACTGGGGTCGTTGGTGGTGTTGCTCATTGAGGAGAGTGTCCGTCGTGGTACGCACGTGCTGGTGGAATTACCAGACGGAATGACACCTGAAGAGGCTCAAGCCTTGATGCTGGAGGCTACGGGATTCACGCCCGATGCGGCTGTGAAGGATGTCGCGAGGTGCATCTATATGGTGCCGGAAGACCATACGAAGTATGTTAATCCGAAGTTGTTCAGCCTCACCCCCAGCCCCTCTCCAAGGGGAGAGGGGAGTGGTCAGACTCATGCTTCTCAAAACAATCCCGAAACCCAGCAGCAAAACCATTCACTCCCCTCGCCATTCGGAGAGGGGCAGGGGGTGAGGCTTTTCAAGGGCATTCCCTATACCTCTATCATCTCTGAATGGTGGCGGAGGAATGGCGGTGAGCCTGCTGAGGGCGAGCGTAACGTGAAGTTGCACAAGCTGGCCGTGAACCTCCGAGCCATCTGCGACAACAAGAAAGAGGTGCTGATGCAGGTGATGCCACGATTCGGTCTTTCGGACGTGGAACTGAAATCGGTCGTTGATTCGGCTTGCAAAGAGCCACCCAAGGGTATTTCGAAGGTGATGCAGGGCATCATCGACGCCTTGGAACATGGCATCAATCCCGATGAAATCGAGGATGCCGAGGCTGTAGCCGAAGAGACGGGCGTGAAGGTTAACGTGAAGGCCCTGCCCATTGGTTTGAAGGAATCGCTGGTTGGTGTGCCTGTCTCGATGCACATGCCCACACTCGTAGGTATCATGCCGATTTGCGGTGCTTATGCCGACGGTGTTGAGGTGGAATACTGCGACGGCAACACCCATCACCTGGGACTGATGGCCATCATCCGTGGTGAACAGGCCTCTAACAAATCGGTGGTCAAGAACGCCATCGATATTTGGAAGCGGCAGTTCGACGAGGAGGATGCCCTGGCTCGTAAGCGTGAAGAGGAATGGAAGGAGCGCAAGAAGGGGCGCAAGGCTAACGAAAAGGCTCCGGAAGACCCGCACGTGCTCATCCGTCAGGTGCCCGTAACCGTCTCGTGCTCAACGCTCTTGAAGCGATTCAAGAACGCTGGCGGACACACCATTTACTCATTCGGAGAGGAATTGGATACCCTTCGAAAAACGAATGGTGCCGGCTCGTGGTCGTCGAAGTATGACATCTATCGCCTTTCGTTTGACCGAGGCGAATGGGGTCAGGACTACAACAGCGATGCCGCAGAGTCGGGAGTGGTGAAAGTCGCCTATAACTGGACGATGCTCGGCACGAACGGCGCGCTCCGCAAGTGCTTCAAGGCCGACAACATCGAGAACGGTCTTTCGAGCCGTGTGATGCTCGCTGAGATGCCCGACGCTTCATTCTCGAAGATGCCGAAGTTCGGCCGTCGTTCCGCTGAGGACGAGGCGAAGATTCAGGAGGCTGTCACCCGATTGCGCTCATTCACAGGGCTTTTGGATGTTCCTCGACTTCGTAAGGCCATCGAGGCTTGGTGCGAAGAAAAGCGCGTAGAGGCAGCCAAGGACATCGACCACGTGAAGGATACCTATCGCAAGCGTGCTGCCGTCATCGGTTTCCGTTGCGGTGTCATCTTCCACATGTTGTCTGGCTGCGCCCGTGAGTCAAAGGCTTGTCTGGACTTCGCGCTGATGATGGCTCAGTATTGTCTTGACCAGCAGATGAAGGTCTTTGGTGAGGCACTCCGCAATGAGTACGTCAATGCACGCGACGAATGTCAGCGTTATGGTGCCAACCACTCCATCTTCGACCAACTGGCGCCAGCCTTCTCGCGCGACGACCTGCGAGCCCTGAAACACGACTGCTCTGAAAGCGGTCTCCGCAACATCATTATGCGATGGAAGCGTGACGGATGGATTGAACCCGTTGACCGACATCACTTCCGTAAAACGTCCCAATGTCCCATCGTCCCAACGTCCCATTAAGCAACTTGAAACATGAATCTTGAAACTTGAAACAAATTATGGAATTAGTATTAACACGCATTGCAAAAAGGAAGGCCTACACGATAGGTAGGCTTTCCATCCTCAAAGAGGAAAATGAAGAGTATCGAACCTACACACGCGAAGAGTACTTTTGCGACACCCTTGAACCAACAGCATTGGAGTTGAAGACAACGGTCTCGAAAGAAGCCGTACTTCGTTCACCCACGAAGGTACAAAAATTGAAGCCCTTCGCCATACCCGAAGGCCGTTACGCCGTAGTGATTACGTGGAGTCCGAAGTTTAAGATGTGGCTCCCTGTCCTGCTCGGTGGCCCCGATTTCAACCACCTCTTCAAGGGCATCCGCATCCACATGGGCAACACCGCCAAGGATACCCAAGGCTGCATCCTCGTGGGTCGCAACCAACTGGTAGGCCAAGTTCTGGAATCGCGCAAATGGCTCTACGAACTCAAACAGAAGATCGTCGAAGCCAAAGCCCGCAATGAACCCGTCTGGCTGACCATCAAGTGACAATAAAAACACCCCACTGCCTTTTCGAAAGGGGCAGTGGGGCGGTTGGGTCAGAGGGGGCATTCTCAGACGAGCGAGAATGCGACGTCCATCATGTGGGTAAAGTTGTTCTGACGCTCCTCGGCGGTCGTCTCCTCACCCGTCAGGATGTGGTCGGAGATGGTGCAGATGCCGAGGGCGCGCTTGCCCGAGCGGGCGGCGTTCATGTAAAGGGCAGCAATCTCCATCTCGACGGCCATGACATTCATGTTAATCCACTTTTCGGTGTGTGGATTCTCGTGGTAGAACATGGATGACGACAGGACGTTGCCCACCTTGTAGTGGTATCCGAACTTCTCGCACGACTCGACGGCCTTGCGAATGAGGTCGAAGTCGCCGATGGGTGCAAAGTCGCCAGGCAACTCGTACTGCGCAGCATAGTTGCTGTTGGTGCAGGCGCCCATGGCAATGGCCAAATCACCGATGTGCAGGTCGTTGTTGATAGAGCCTGCAGAGCCCACGCGGATGATGGTCTTGACATCGTAGAAGTTGTACAGCTCGTAGGTGTAGATGCCGATGGAGGCCATACCCATGCCGTGACCCATCACGCTGACGCGCTTGCCCTTATAGGTGCCGGTGAAGCCCAGCATGCCACGCACTTGATTAAAACATACTGCATCGTCGAGATATTTCTCGGCCATGAGTTTCACACGCAGCGGGTCGCCCGCCATGATGACAGTCTCGGCAATTTCGCCGTACTGAGCCCCGATGTGGGGAGTTGGAGTCTTAGCCATAGAACGTTGAACTTTAAACTTTTAACATGATAAATTATCCACCGAAGTTATCGTACATGATGCTTTCGGGATCTACGCCGAGCGAGTCGAGCATAGAGACGACGGCCTTCGACATGGGGCCAGGTCCGCACATGTAGTACTCGATATCCTCGGGAGCCTCGTGGTCCTTCAGATAGGTGTTCAGCATGACCTGATGGACGAAGCCTGGAGTGTACTTCACGCCAGCTGCATCGGCTGCAGGGTCCTTCTCCAGTCCCAGGAAGTCGTCCAGATAGAACACCTCGTTGAGCGCGCGTGCACCATAGAAGTAGTGCATCTCGCGATCGGTGGTGTGCAGAGTCTTGGTCATGTGCATGATCTGTGCACGCAGCGGAGCCATACCGGCACCACCACCGACCCAAATCATCTCCTTCTTCGAATCGAAGTGTGGGTGGAAGTCACCGAAAGGACCACTCATAATCACCTTGTCGCCAGGTTTCAGCGAGAAGATGTACGACGAAGCGATACCCGGGTTGACATCCATGAATCCGCTCTTGTCGGCCTTGAACGGAGGCGTAGCGATACGAACGGTCAGCATGAACACATCGCCCTCGGCAGGATAGTTGGCCATGGAGTATGCGCGGATGGTGTCCTCGGGATTCTTACACTTCAGTGGGAACAGTCCGAACTTCTCCCAGCTGGGCAGATACTCGTCGCCAATGAGGCTCTTGTCGATGTCCTTATCGTAATCGATGCAATCGAACTTAGGAATCTTGATCTGGGCATACGATCCAGGCAGGAAGTCCATGTGCTCGCCAGCAGGCAGCTGCACCTTGAACTCCTTGATGAAGGTAGCCACGTTCTTGTTAGAGATAACGGTACACTCGTACTCCTTAACACCCAGGATAGACTCATCGACATGAATCTTCAGGTCGCCCTTCACCTTGCACTGGCAACCCAGACGCCAATGGTCCTTGATCTGCTTACGGGTGAAGTGAGGCTTCTCTGAGTCGAGGATTTCTCCCCCACCCTCAAGAACCTGCACCTTACACTGTCCGCAGCTGGCCTTACCGCCACAAGCTGAAGGCAGGAAAATGCCGTTCTGGTTGAGGGTAGCCATCAGGTTGTTGCCCTGAGGTACGTTGAGCACTTTATCGCCGTTCACTGTAATATTCACATTACCGCTGGGGCTGAGATACTTCTTAGCCACCAACAGGATAATCACCAGCAGGATGATTACCGCGAGGAAAACCCCTATACTATATGCTATAAACTGTGCCATA
>CADCDY010000099.1 GCA_902800245.1 uncultured Prevotellaceae bacterium | reverse complement strand
GTCAGTTCTGCGCCTGCCATCAGCAGCTTATATATATTACTCATATCTCTGTATGTTTATATCGTTTGCAAATTTATAAAATTGCAAGTTTGCAAACAAATATTTTCAGTTAAAAATATACAAAACCATTCTTTTCCCTTCTGTTGTTACTCTAACTGCTCGATGATGTTGCTCAGGAGGAACTTCACTCTGTCCTCTTCATCGGGATGCTCCCTAATGAAGTCGTTGATGGATTTCACCTCGTCGGCAATAGAGCCAACAACCCTGATGGCCTTCGACTGTGCCTTTTCTGTGTATGGCTTCTTTGGCCTTCCTGCGTGTTTGGGGTTTCTCTCTTCAGGATCCTCTATCTCGGCCAACTCTCGTTGTCTGGTGGTGTATGCTGACAGTCGCTTGACACTCTTGTCGGCATCAATCATCTTCTGGTACTCTGCCTTCGTGTCATTCGTGCCATCCTCATATCCGTCATCATATCCTTCTTGGTATCTTTCATCGGAAGGGTTCTCTCTTTCCTCGTCCCAGAAACCAAGCATTTCTCCTTGCCGATCCGGACGGTGGTCACCACTCATGAAGCGCAAGACCGCATCAGATGTTTTAACCTTCTCTGTTGTCAATGTACCAATAATACGCATCCCTGCGAGTGTGCGACACCTCGACAGGGCAACGTACAGCTGGCCTTCTGCGAAGATGCTGCTGATATCAACATTTACACGGTCGTATGTCTGCCCCTGCGACTTGTGGATTGTAATCGCCCATGCCAGACGGACAGGATACTGCTCAAAGGTTCCTCGCTCCACGGTGCCTAACTTCGTGCCTCCGTCTTTCGTCCTGGTTATTTCGTAATCAAGGAACGTCCACTTGTTGGGCTTAACCTCGACGGGCTTCCCTTCCTTCCCTTCTATCCTGACAGTCAGAATGTCGTTGTTTACGTCAGCAACGGTTGCAAAGGTTCCGTTAACCCAACGACCATCAGGATCGTTGTTCAACATCACGACCCTGGCACCGATACAGAGAGCCATTTCGCGCTCAGTTGGAAACTCTGCAGGCTCGACAGTGCCGCCGATGGTGGCCGTGAACTTGTAAATCTTTGCACCCTGTTTTACCAGGTTCCTCATTTGTGCCTGGTTCTTATCGTCGGCTTCCCGATTGGTTCCGCAAACGGTAAGGGCTGTGGGGTCAGCTGGTTTGTCCGTTTGGAACAGGGAAAAGTCTGGGTGTCCGGCTCTGATGTTATCGAGGGCAGACACGAAAGCTTTGTCTTTCTGTCTCATTGATGTCTGAAGCTCCATGGTGTGCAGCTCCAGCATCGTCCACATTTCGGACTCAAAGGCAAAGAGTTTGTTTCCGTAGATCTGAGAAAATGCGCTGCTGTCCTGACTCGGCAGAACAGGAGGCAACTGGTAGAAGTCGCCAACGAAAAGCAACTGTTTCTTCGGCTTGAAGTAGAGCAGCGTCTTTGCCACATATTCAAAGACGTCAATCCTGCACATGGATATTTCGTCGATGATGATGACATCAGCTTTGGCGATGGTCTCCAACTTTTTCTTCTCATAGCAACGCTCGCCCTTCTGAAGAATCCTCGCCGGAACTTTGAATACTCTGTGAATGGTGCTGCCTCCGATGTTGAGTGAAGCAATACCTGTAGGCGCACATATCAAGACAGACTTATTGTTCCTTTTGCAATAGTCTATGATATACCTGGTAAGGAAGCTCTTTCCAGAACCACCCTTACCACACAAGAAGATGTTAGCACCCTTCTTGAAAGAATAGAACACTTTTTCCTGTTCCTCGTTCAGTTCTTCAACTTTCTTCTTTGCCATAGTCAATGATGTTTTCTTGGGTGCAAAGATACAAAAATATAATTGCGTACACAAAATTAAGAAGTTAATAATTTATAATTGCGTACACAAATTATAATTAAATCGGGTTTCCTCCGAGAAAATGGGGATATCCTCCGAGATAATCCAAGAAAACTCACTTTTTTCGGAATTTATTTGGAGATATCAAGGAAAAAGCGTATTTTTGCACCGAAAGTGGAAAATAAAACATAGTGATAACATACGCCCCCCGATGGATGCGCCGACAACGGAGGCGCACTCCCTGCAGAAAAAAGAGTCTTGGCGGCAGGCGGTAAAAAGTGGAAAATAAAACATAGTGATAACATACGCCCCCCGATGGGTCGAGCCGACAACGGAGGCTCGCATCCTGGGGTAAAACCAAAAATATCGCGAGTATGGAGAACGTGTACAACCTCACCGCTGAGGACATAGCGGAACTTGGTTTGGAGTCGGTTGACCCATCCGCCATCGACTGCACAGAGCTGGCAGAGTACAGAGCAAAGAGTCGGTTTATCAACACCCAGCATGACTTCGATGTCAGCCGGGTTTACCTGCGTGACTTCATTGGTGAAATCTTCGAACGCCCCATGAACGGTGAGGCGAACTTTGAGCCGTTCGAGGAACGGATGTGCGACTCCTACCGCAAGTGGGCAGACGAACGCAACAACGGACTGCCTCACGACTACAGCGAGAACCAGTTCACCTACAACCCCATCGTGTTCTATAAATCGCCTCGATCCAAGAAGGGGTCGCAGAAGGCTGATGGCACCGATACAACCGATCGCAATACGCACAAGATCATCTTGAAGAGAGACTGGGAAACCGACAGTTGGCTGGAGCATCGCTACTTTGCGCTCACCTCCCCCATCACCTACGTCGGCAACCGTAGTACCAACAAGAACGCACGGATGTTGTATGCATTTGCCATCGACCTTGACGATGTTGGGCCTGAGCAGATCCAGGTGCTGTGGAATGGGTTCCTGCGACCACTTGATCATGCTCCTTTTACTGGTCTCGGTTTGACACTCATTCCAGTGCCAAATCTGATAGTAAGCAGCGGCCATGGACTGCACCTGTACTACATCATGCGTACCCCGATGGCTCTTTACGGCCATAACGTTGGTTTGTTGCAGCAGCTCATAGCACTGCTTTACGACCTGGTGTTTTACCCTTCCAAGGACGGCAAAGGTGGTACGAGCCGTGTGGAGAAGTTGAAGTGTCACGGCATCTACCACTCCTTCAGGTTGCCCGAGACCCGTACCAAGCCATTGTGCAAGGATATGGAAACGAAGAAGACTGTCGGCATGGGTGCCTGCATCGAGGCTTGGAAATTCAACGATCGCGATTTTTGGACTCTCAGTGAACTCGCCCAATACTTCATTGGTAACAAGAGATTGAGCAAGATCTTCTCGACGAAAGTTCTGATGGAGCTTGAACGTGGTGGTCGTGCTCACAACCCACTTCGTATGACACGTGCCCAGGCTCTTAAAAAATACGGAAAGCTTCTGGCACCGGGCGAGAAGAAGAAACACTGGATTACAGACAGGTCGCTTTATGACGGCTGGCTTGAGCGTCTGCGTAATCCAGCTGAGGGAGGTGTGAAGTACGGCCATCGTTTTTACTGCGTCCTTAATCTTGTGGCCTGCGCTATGAAATGCAATGTTCCTTACGAAGAGGTCAAGCGTGACGCTATGGATCTTATTCCGACACTTAATGCGCTTTCTCCTGATGCTTCGAAGGAATTTACCGATGCCGATGTGGTAAAGGCCTTGAAATCTTACGGGAACGAAGATCTTATTCGATGGAGGCTTGAAATGATTTCCGGCATGACGGGCATAGAGCTTAAGCGTGTGAAGCGCAACAAACGCAAGCTGAACGTGCATTTGGGCGTTTGTAGGGCTACAAGAGACGTTCTTTGTGCAGAACGGGGTGAAGCCTGGGACGCTCATAATGGACGCAAGCATGAAACCGTTGAGAACAGCAAGAATGCTGTCATGATACTTAAATGGCGTGAAGAGCATCCTGACAGCCACAACAAGTCTGAATGTGCAAGAGATCTTGGACTTACCCGTCCAACAGTCAGGAAGTGGTGGAATCTGCTCGATGAGCCAGGAACAAACGAACGCGCGAGCCAGGAGCCTGCTTTTACATCGTTTGAGGATATGAAGCGGTGGATGGCTGAGAACCTGGAGCCAGTCCGTCCTCAGTATCAGATGGAGTTGACAGCTGATGAAATGATGTCGGCTCTGACTAATCCGGATGACCCAAATTATCATAAGATACACAGGGAGGTGGTGAAGAAGGAATGAGACTTATACGAGGGAGATTTCTTGTCCGCCATTGGCTGAAATCTCCTTGGCGGTTATACCATCTGCACCGTCTCGTTCCTCAACGTCTGGCTGGCGGCTCTAAGGAGCAACCGCCTGTAACCACTCCCTGAAGGTCGCTCTGTTGTACTGACGTTATGGGGTCTCATGCGCCGTCCCCCATCCCCCTTGCTGTTAATTCCGTTAACATTCAAAGTAAAGGCAGAATGTTAATGAAATTAACGAAAGCGGTATCGAACAGTCTGCGTCCGTCGATGTTATCAACATCGCCTGGTCCTGTCTGCTCTCCATTGTTTAACGTGTTTGCAAATTTGCAAGTTTGCAAATAAATAAATTTGCAGATTTGCAGATTTACAAAGCACGGATGACCCGAAGTTCACCACCCGTCATCCGCTCCACCTGTCACATACTTCGGCAAGAGGGAGGATGACAGGCACCTCCCACATGCTGAAGTATGCACCAGGCTCCACTGCTGCCAGCTGATGCACTTCGTGAACTTCCCACACGTATCAGCCTGCGCAGTCCGCTCAATTCCAGAATTACCAAAATTTTCTGGCGAAATATTTGGTAATTCCGAAATTTTCACTACCTTTGCAGTCAGAAACGCGCGTGAAGTAGGCAAGATGTCTTTTGTGATGCAGTTACGAGGCTACCCACCCCGAACTCCATACAAAACATCTTGGTCAGGGGAGACCCCCGACACCCCATGTCAGGGAGACCCCGACACCCCCTCCGGCATCGGCTTTGTTTCGCAAATCTGCAAATTTGCAAACAGCCTCGCCCACGCTCTAAATTTGAAGTTGAACTTAAAATTTCTCGCTATGTTCGCAAACGTGCAACCTACCCGTTCGCTCAAATCCTCCCTCTACTATGATCGCGCCCTGCGCCATCCAGAGAAGGGAGGCAAGGTCATCATGGCGAATGGCGTAGGACTTAACATGAGTCCTACAGCCCAACTTGCCATGCTGGAAGCATACGTCAATCCGAAATTTAAGGTCAAGGCTTACAGTGTTGTCATCAGCCATAGTGATGAAGATAACGAACGCCTTAAAGACCCTAAATTTCGTGAGCTGATGCTTCACGAGTTTGTGAATGAATGTAAAAATAGAGGCATCGATTTAGACAACATTCCCTATATCATTCCTGAGCATACCAACACTGATAATGACCATTATCACATGCTCATGTTGATAAACGACTTCAAAGGTGAACGCATCAATACCCAGTACCTCGGCAAACGAATGGCCAAGGCTGCAGTCGATGTTTCTAAGAAATATGGACTGCACTATCCTGAGGGGTGGGATAGACGCGAAGAGAGAAAGCTGAAGCACCAGGCATCAGGTGCCACTACCGAAGAGGAAGGTAGGAAGAGGAAGCCTCGCACAAGAACCGCCAACACTACTAAGCCAGTTGTTCCATCTGTCAAGGTTGGTCTGAGTGAAGAGGAACAGAAAAAGTTGAACGACCGCATCCGGAGGCAGAGGGCCATCCAGGAAGCACAAAAGAGAAAAGAAGATGAAGCAAAACGACAAGCCGAAAGGGACGCCAAGGAAAGAACTAAAGTTCAGAAACAGGAAGCCGAAAGAGGAAAAAAGAACGGCCAGGGTAACGATAAGCCTGAAGCCGAGCGAGAAAACAAGCCTCGCTTCAAGCGCTAAGGACTATCACATGACGTTGGGTGATCTGATATATTATATAGTTACAGACCGCCCCGTCAAAGTGCTGGTTCCAGAACATACAGAGGCATTGAGGCTTATCGCCACGATGTCTAACAACATCAACCAGCTGGCACATGATGCCAATGCTGCAATACTGTTTGGACAGAATATACCAGAGACAACGATTAATGCCTTAAACGATGTCCTGGCACGACTGGAGGATATATTAATTAAAGAATCAGGCTATGGGGAAATACAGTGAGAATCCAATAGACAATATCCAAGGCTATCTCAACAATATTGAGATGGTGCTGGCGAGGATGGAAGCACAGCAGAAAGAACATGCTGCAGCTCCATCACAGTCTGCTGATAACTCAGAGCTGGAGTCCATGAAGGATGAACTGTCATCCATCAGGACGGCCATCGATGAAATCCGAAAGGATAATGGTCTTGTCTCTGCCTCCATGAAGACCGTTGCCGAAGCCATCGGAACAGTACCGACGGAAGAGGAAAGGAAGAGGCAGCATCAGGAAGATCTGCAGTATGTCATTGACAATACAAGGAAACATGTGACTGTTGACCTGGATTCTTCGACCAAGGCGCAGCTCAACAACATATCAGGTGGCATCAGTAACTTTGAGAATGCTGTTAAGAATGCCGGAGAATCTGTCGGAAAACAGATAGACCAAAAGGCAAACAAGTTGTCAGAGCCTTTAGATAGAATAGCCAGCGACTTTGAAAAGAGAATCGGGAGAGTCGTGGAAAAGAAAGCGGAACAGGCATCAAACGATATTACGTCATCTATGGTCGAAAACTGGTTCTGGCGGACAATTGCCCTGGTAAGCCTGATTGCGTTTTGCTTAACTTGGTTGTTCCCTAAAATTAGAGAAATCGACTTCCCTAATGGTGCAGAAGGTTTCTTCTATACTGTTGTCGGAATTATTATTATAATCTTCATTCTTTACGGTATTTACCGATTGGGAAAGATGAATGGACATAGTTATTATTAGAATCTATTTTAGTAGGGATTAAAAGCTGTGAGGTATGATGACGAATAAAGAAAAGTTTGATTACATCATTGACCAGATGGTCGTGATGGGCGAGACAGGTCATATGAAGACGCTGCCTTATCTGAACGTGAACAACTTCGCAAGAGAGATCATCGAGGATGAAGGTATCACTCCTGGAGAGTTGACAGACCGCATCAAACAAGGCTTGCTCGATGCTGGTATCAAAGATAAGTTCGACGAGAAAACCGTCGAGCTGTTGATGGGTAATGCGGAAACTCTCCGCAATATCACGGACTATACCCAAAAGGAACCAGTTGAAACAGTGACTGTCGAGGAACCTGAAGAACAGGAAGTGACAGTCAGCAGGTCAAAGGGTAGGGGTATATGATGCAACTGTGAAATGTTTGCAGATTTATAGATTTGCAAATTTGCAAAACGACATAGTTATGAAGTTTGGGTTATTCTAAACTTCTTCAGGTACTTCTGACTGTGGAATGTCCTCGTCTCTTTGTTTCAGGAGTCCCTGCTCTTGAAGTTCTTGCAGATTGAAGCCAAGTTCAGCCACATATTCCTGTACGACTTTTACGTCGACGGTGTCTGCGTCGGACTTGTCGTAGATGATAAGAAAGTGGACTTTCCCTTCTGCTTCAGACACATAGTAAGTTAACGTAATCACACGGGCACCGCCAGACTTTCCTTTCCCCTTGGACTCTATGGTCATCCTGACCTTCCTTATGCCAGGCACAAGTTCTGAACCCTGAAAGGGATTCTTTATGATGCTGTCCTTGAAATCTTCAAGGTCCTTCATAAAACTCTTGTATCGCTTCTTCAGAACCTTGGCTCCCTTGGAGAACTCCGTGGTGAAATCAATCATCCAGTTCATTGACAAGTTCCTCCCAGGTCATCAGATTCTTCTTACCTTCCATAGACTCCTTTACCTCCATGAGGGCATTACGCAGCTCTTGGGGTAGGTCTCTCTTGTTCACCACCACGTCATCCTCTGTGATTGGAACGACCTTCCAGCTGCCGTATCTCGCCTTTACGACAACATCCTCACCCTTTTGGGCTAATCCGTAATACTTGGCCAGGTTGGCCCTGTAATCTCTTCCTGTTACTACTACCATAATCGTAAATTTTAGTATCTGGGTGCAAAGGTACAAAATAAAATTGAAAAGTGTACCATTTTGGCACACTTTTTTTATTAGAGGCGTTGTGAAACAGTTTAAAACCCTGAAAGCCAGTCATATACAAGGCCTTTACAGAATGCCCTTGACATCGAACGCCACGCATAGTATATTGTGGGAAACAACAATAAACACAAAAAAGATGAACAAGACGAACTTAATTAACAGCATTTATAAAATGTGGGTAGCCATTAATTGGATAGCGACATGGTATCTGGAACATCAGATGATAATATCTTTAGTTGTAGACATTATAGAAATGATACTTTGGCTATATGACAAATGGGTTATATAAGTAAAGACCGTGCTGGCTGTAAAGTCGGTACGGTGAACTTATAGTAATAAGAAATATAGGTTATGACTTTAGCTGGTGAATTATCTAATTTCTTCTACAGAAGAAAATTGATTCCAAAACTCAATATTCTTGTATATATTGACTGTTCCACTGGGTACATACAATGTTGCATTCTTAAATGTATAACTGGAGAATACTGTTGGATCAATTTTAAAAGGCTTTGTAATCTTTGAAATCACTTCCGAAATATTGCTCTTATAGAAAGCAAAAGCCTCAATTTTTGTTACGCTGCTGGGAATAGTGACTGATACCAGTCCAGTTTCCATAAAAGCATAACTTTGAATGCTCGTCACACTATTAGGTATTGTAACAGATGCCAGACTACTGCATCCTTTAACCATACATCCGATAAGAATGGAGATAAGTATATATCCCAACCGTATTGCCTTATAGAAATTTCCTGACCGCTCCATTATTTTGATGACATTGATTTTTG
>CADCDY010000098.1 GCA_902800245.1 uncultured Prevotellaceae bacterium | reverse complement strand
TTCCTGTTGATATTCTCGAAGATTGGCGAACTGAAGGACACTTCGTGTACTGAAGCTTGGATGAAGACGGTAATGCGTCGCGTGGCGCTGCTATACCTGAGACAACAGAAGCAACAGGGCCATCTGCCCCTTACAGAGGCTACTACCATTGCTGCACCCCTTGCTGCCGATAGACTTATGCAGTCGGAAATCCTCACTGCTATCGACGCACTGCCAGAAGGCTATCAACGTGTATTCCGCATGTCGGTATTGGAAGGCATGAGTCATCAGGAGATTGCCAACCTGCTACACATCGAACCGCACAGCTCCTCTTCGCAGCTCTTTCATGCAAAAGCCCTGCTGCGTCGCTGGCTTCGTCCGTTAGCGCTTCTGTTGTTGGCAGTAGCATTGCCATTGGGCGTGTACATCTTGAAGCAAGACGATGAAAAGGAAATAAGCAAAACCGTTGAAACGGACAAGCAAAAGCACGCGACAATGGAAAAATCAAATCAAGAGGGTTTGGCAAAACAAGAGACTACTGCGTATTCTTTTGTCCGTCGCGTGCGAACTTCAAGTCCGTCGCGTGCGATTGCAACGCCACACTCTGACCGGTCAGAGAACTTCGAGTCCGTCGCGTGCGAATTTTCAACGGAAACCGATACGACAACGTGTGTTGCACTCACAGTCTCGCAGGACACAACGAAAACAGTACCTGTTCCTCAGCCCGAACGTCCACATCGCCAGGTTCCCTCTGCCGAGTCTCCGCGTGAGGTTCCCCTTACCGAAAATCCCGCTACCTCTAACGGATGGAACCTTGCTTTGGCCTATAGTGGCATCCGGAATAGCAAGGACATGCAACTGCCTTACGCCAATGCCGAAACCAATCCTGCGGTTTACGACTCCATAGCTCACCACCACATGCCGCTGACTATCGGCCTGATGTTGAACCGCAAGTTAGACCGCCATTGGCAGGTAGGCATCGGACTGCGCTATCAGCGAATGACGAGCGACATGCTGTCAGGCAACACTTACGTCTCGCTCTCGCAACATCAAAAGGTGCAATATCTGGCAATTCCCGTCAGCGTGTCGTGGTACTATCCGATAGGGTGCCGATTCAGTACCTATCTCTCGGCTTCGGCTGCTGTTAACCTGCCTTTGCGCTCAACACTCGAAAGTGTATATCTTATGAACGGCAAGGAAATCGACCCCACGACTGAGCGTTTGCATCCAGGCGTGCAATGGTCAACGGGCTTAGGCTTAGGTTTGCAATACGACCTGACGCCTAACATCGGATTCTTCGTGGAACCCAGCCTCCAGTATTATTTCAAACAAAGCAGTGATGTGAAGACGTGGAACACGGAACATCCCTTGTCGTTCGGCCTTCCTTTGGGTCTGCGGATAACTTTTTAGATGAAAGGTAGTCGTCGAAGACACGTGACGATGTGATAGCTTCGGATTGGTGTTTTATCCTAAATTTGAATACAAAACGTAAAAAACTTGGCGAAAAATTTGGCAGAATGAAAGTAAATGTGTACTTTTGCCGACGAAAAGTAAACTTAACAGCAAAATGACACAAAGAATGAATGCTTACGCTTGGTGGTGGCGCTCGAGACTCGATTAAGTCGCGAGGCACTGAGCCGTGTGTGTTCATGAAAGGAATAAAACGGAGGCTCGTCGCGACTGCGGCGAGTCTCTTTTTTCATTTCGGGGCGTGATGACGTCATAACAAAAGAAAACGGAATAACGAAATAACGATAAGAATTATGAACAATTATCAAGTAGACAAAAACGGTTTTTACGGAGAGTTCGGAGGGGCATACGTGCCGGAGATTCTCTACAAGTGCGTGCATGACCTGCAGGAGGCGTATCTGCCGATTATCGAGAGTGCAGAGTTCAAGGCAGAATATCATGCATTGTTGAAGGACTACGTTGGACGGCCCAGTCCGCTGTATTATGCCAAGCGGATGAGTGAGCAGTACGGCTGTCAACTGTATTTGAAGCGCGAGGACCTAAACCACACGGGAGCCCACAAGATTAACAACACCATCGGACAGATCCTGTTGGCGAAGAAGATGGGCAAGACGCGCATCATTGCCGAGACGGGAGCCGGACAGCACGGCGTGGCGACAGCGACGGTGTGTGCGCTGATGAACATGAAGTGCGAAGTGTTTATGGGCGCAACGGACGTGGAGCGCCAGCACACGAATGTGGAAAGGATGAAGATGCTGGGTGCCGAGGTGCATCCCGTAAGGACGGGTAACATGACGCTGAGCGACGCCTGCAGCGAGGCTATCCGCGACTGGTGCTGTCATCCCAGCGACACGTTCTATATTGTCGGTTCGACGATGGGACCGCATCCGTATCCCGACCTCGTGGCTAAGATGCAGAGCGTCATCTCGGAGGAAATCAAGTGGCAGTTGGAGGAAAAGATCGGCCGCGACTATCCTGACTACTTGATAGCCTGCATCGGTGGCGGAAGTAATGCCGCAGGCACCATCTACCACTATATGGATGACGACCGTGTGAAAATTGTGCTGGCTGAGGCTGGCGGCCACGGCTGGGATACCGACTATACGGCAGCAACGATTCATCGCGGCACGACGGGTATCCTGCATGGTGCGAAGATGCTCGTGATGCAAGATGACGATGGACAGATTCAGGAGGCTTTCACTATCTCGGCAGGCTTGGATTATCCGGGTGTGGGTCCGATGCATTGCAACATGGCGAAGCAAGGTCGCACGCAGGTGCTGAGCATCAATGACGACGAGGCTATCTATGGCGGTTACGAGTTGACGCGCATGGAGGGTATCATCCCCGCTATCGAGAGTGCCCACGCCATTGCAGCCCTGAAGAAGCTGACGTTTAAGAAGGACGACGTGGTGGTGCTCACCGTCAGCGGTCGTGGCGACAAGGATGTGGAGACGTATCTGAAGAACAAAGCGATGGCGAAAGAATATGGGGAGTTTTAATTGATAATTGACAATTGACAGTTGATAATTATGAATACATTCAAATATAAAACGACAAGCAAGACCATTCTGGCGGATTTGTATACGCCGGTGGGAGTGTATATGCGACTGCGCGACCTGTATCCGCAGAGTGCGCTGATGGAGAGTTCGGACTATCACGACGCCAACAACTCGCGAAGTTTTATCGGCATCAACCCCATTGCCAGCGTGGCTATCGGGCACGGCATTGCTACCGTTACCTATCCTGACGGGACGACCTTCCAGCACGAGGTGAACAAAGACTACCGCTCGGATAAGGCCATACATGCCCTCATCGATAACATTCAAGTGGAGGGCGACGATGCGGATGTCTGCGGACTCTTCGGCTACACGTCGTTCAATGCTGTGCGCTATTTCGAGGATATCGCCGTGAAGGACGAGACGCAGGCAAAGAATGATGCTCCCGACGTGCTCTATATATTATATAAGGTGGTGATCGTGTTCGACCATCATAACAATATGCTGAAAGTAGTGACGCTGGGCGACGCTGCCGACATTGATTCCGTGCTGAAGGCGATGAACAAGGCGAATGTGCAGGCCTATGACTTCCATCCCGTGGGTGATGTGCGTTCGACGCTGACGGATGACGAGCACAGAGCGAATATTCGTCGAGGTATTGCCCACTGTCTGCGTGGCGACGTGTTCCAGATAGTGCTGTCGCGTCGCTTCATCCAGAAGTACGAGGGCGACGACTTCAAGCTCTACCGTGCGTTAAGGAGCATTAATCCCAGCCCGTATCTGTTCTACTTCGACTTTGGCGGGTTCAGAATCTTCGGTTCATCACCAGAGACGCACTGCCGCATAGAGCCAATAGCTAATAGCCAAAAGCCAAAAGCTTTCAAGGCCTATATCGACCCGATTGCGGGCACTACAAAACGCACGGGCGATGCCGAGGCCGACCGCAAGGGTGCGGAATATCTGCGCAACGACCCGAAGGAGAATGCGGAGCACGTGATGCTGGTGGACTTGGCCCGTAATGACCTGAGCCGCAACTGTCATGGTGTGAAGGTCGATTTCTATAAGGACCTGCAGTACTATAGTCACGTCATCCATCTCGTCTCTCGTGTGTCTGGTGAACTTGACGAGGGTGCCGACCCCATCAAGGCATTCATCGACACGTTCCCCGCTGGCACGTTAAGTGGTGCGCCGAAGGTTCGCGCCATGCAGTTGATTTCTGAGTACGAGCCGCACAACCGTGGTGCCTATGGTGGTTGTATCGGTATCATCGGACTGGACGGAAGCCTGAATCAGGCCATCACCATCCGCACGTTCGTTTCTCGTAACGGCGAGTTGTGGTTCCAGGCTGGCGGCGGCATCGTGGCGAAGAGCGACGTGGAGTATGAATTACAGGAAGTGAACAACAAACTCGGTGCCCTGCGCAAGGCCATCGAAAAAGCAGAAGCATTATGAAGATTGTTATTATCGATAATTACGACTCGTTTACCTATAACCTGAGTCATTTAGTGAAAGAGCTGGGCGCGGAGGTCACCGTGGTGCGCAACGACCAGTTTGAACTCAAAGACCTGGAGCAGTTCAGTAAAATTATCCTGAGCCCAGGTCCTGGCATTCCCTCTGAGGCAGGCCTGCTGTTGGACGTCATCAAGACCTATGCCGGTCGGAAGCCCATCCTTGGCGTCTGTCTGGGTCATCAGGCCATTGGTGAGGCGTTTGGTGCGAAGTTAGAGAACCTGAGCGACGTTTTCCATGGAGTCGCCACGCCCTGTCACATCATTGCCGATGATCCCATCTTCAGCGGCATCGAGCGCGACCTCACCATCGGACGCTACCACTCGTGGGTAGTTTCTCGTGAGGGACTGCCTGATTGCTTAGAAGTGACCGCCGTCAGCGACGAGGGGCAGATTATGGCCCTGCGTCATCGTGAGTTGAACGTCCGCGGTATCCAGTTCCATCCCGAGAGTGTCCTGACACCCGACGGCAGAAAGATGCTGCAAAACTGGATGTTTCTTTAATTATCAATTATCAATTGTCAATTCTCAATTAAATTAGATATGGCACAACAGACAATGAAAGACATCCTGAACAGGATGCTGAACCACGAGGAGCTATCTCGTGAAGAAATGAAAAATATTCTGATTGGTATCACACAGTCTGAGTTCCCCAACGAACAGATTACGGCTCTGCTGACGGCCTTGCAAATGCGCGGCGTTACGGTTGACGAACTGCTGGGTTTCCGCGACGGTATTTTGGAAACGGGCGTTCCTGCTATCCTCAAAGCCGACCGTTATATTGACGTGGTGGGCACGGGTGGCGACCGCAAGAACACGTTTAATATTTCGACTACAAGTTGCTTTGTGATTGCTGGCGCCGGATATAAGGTAGCCAAGCACGGTAACTATGCCGCTACCAGCGTCAGCGGTGCCTCGAACGTGATTGCCCATCACGGCATTAAGTTTACGGATGATATCGACAAACTGAACCGTAGCTTGAACGAGGCAGGCATCGTCTATCTGCACGCCCAGCTCTTCGCCAAGGCCATGAAGTTTGTCGGTCCTATCCGCAAGGCGCTGCAATTTCCCACCATCTTCAATCTGCTGGGACCGTTGGTTAACCCCAGTCAGCCTCAGTGTCAGCTGCTGGGCGTCGCCAACCTCGACCAGATGCGCCTCTACAATCAGGTGTATCAGAAGATTGGCATCGACTACGGTATCGTGAACAGTATCGATGGCTACGACGAGATTTCGCTTACTGGCGACTTCAAGGTGACAACGAAGGATTACGAACGCATCTTCTCGCCCAAGGACCTCGGTTTTGACATCGCCAAACCCGAAGAACTCGTCGGTGGTGCTACGGAAGAAGAGGCCGCACAGATTTTCGACAGTGTACTCGAGAACCGCGCCCTGCCAGCCCAGAAGAACATTGTGCTGGCTAATGCAGCCTTCGGTATTCAGGTGCTGGAGAAGGGTCAGAAGAGTATCGAGGAGTGCGTGGAGATTGCCCGCGAAAGCATCGACAGCGGCAGTGCCCTGAAGACCTTCAAGAAGTTTGTGGAACTGAATAGTTGATTCGTAATAACGTGATAACGGAATTCGGTATAACGAAATAACGTAATAACGAAAATTATGCAAGATATTCTAAAGGAAATCGTTGCCCACAAGCATCTGGAACTTGAACGGCTTTGCGCCAAGAAGGCTTCCTTGCGCGAGGCATTGCTACAGAGCGAGAGCGGCATCATCGCTGAGTTTAAGCGCAAGTCGCCCTCGAAAGGCTGGATCAAGGAAGAGGGTAGGGCCGACATCATTCCGCTGTCGTATCAGCAGAATGGTGCCGCTGCACTGAGCATTCTGACCGACGAGCATTACTTTGGCGGCTCGGACGACTTCATCCGTACGGCCCGTCAGAGCGGCGTCACGCTACCTATATTATATAAGAACTTCATCATTGATGAAGCCCAGCTCTATGCCGCTGCCCTCTGTGGGGCTTCGGCCGTGTTGCTCATTGCCGCTTGCCTCTCGAAGCAAGAGTGCAAACGTCTGTTGGACAAAGCCCACGAATTGGGCCTTGAAGTCCTGCTGGAGATGCACTCCGAGCCGGAACTGGAATATGCAGCCCTCGGTCCCGATCTTTGTGGCATCAACAACCGCAATCTCGGATCGTTTGTCACGGACGTGGAAAACAGTTTCCGCCTTGCCGAGCTCTTACCCAAGGATGCGGTGAAGGTCAGCGAGAGCGGCATCTCGAATCCTGATACGGTGAAGGCGCTGCGCCAAGCCGGTTTCCGTGGTTTCCTCATTGGCGAGAACTTTATGAAGACTGCCGATCCCGGTCAGGCTCTTAACGAATTCATTTCGCAATTATGAATTATGCATTATGAATTGTGAATTTATAAAGGTCTGTGGCATGCGCGAGGCGGAGAACATCCGTGAGGTGGAACAATTGTCAATTGTCATTGCAACGCCACACTCTCAAAGAGAGAATTGTCCATTATCAATTAATTGGATGGGCTTTATCTTCTGGCCGAAGTCGAGCCGTTATGTCAGCGAGCGTCCTGCCTATCTGCCGACAAAATGCAAGCGGGTAGGGGTGTTTGTCGATGAGGATATCGAGACTGTCAAGCGCATCGCGGAGGACTATGACCTCGATTTCATCCAGTTGCACGGCCATGAGTCAGCCGATTATTGCGCTCAGTTGCAAGACCTCAAACTAATCAAGGCCATCAGTGTAAGTGGACAGGATGATATTGCGACATACAAGACTTATGAGGGGCTTGTGGATTACTTCCTTTTCGATACCAAGTGTTTTTCCGTAGGTGGTAGCGGCCAGCAGTTTGACTGGAGCGTACTCTCAGCTTACGATGGTGACACGCCCTTCCTGCTCAGTGGTGGCATCGGCCCCGATGATGCAGAGCGTGTAAAAGCCTTTCATCACCCCAAGTGCGTCGGCATCGACCTCAACTCTCGTTTCGAACAGGCCCCCGGCCTTAAAGACATCAACAAATTAAAAGACTTTTTAAATGCATTGAACAATGAACAAGATTAATTCCCTTTTCGCTAATAGCAAGGACGAAAAGCTCCTTTCCTTATATTTTTGTGCTGGTTGTCCTACTCTTGAAGGCACAGCCGACGTGATTCTCACCATGCAGCGTCGCGGTATCGCCATGATTGAAGTGGGTATTCCCTTTAGCGATCCTTTGGCTGATGGTCCAGTCATCCAGAGTGCCGCAACGCAGGCTCTCAAGAACGGCATGAACCTTAAAACGCTTTTCGCCCAACTGGCAGCCATCAAGGACCATGTAGAGATTCCCCTTGTCCTGATGGGCTATCTCAATCCTATCCTGCATTATGGCATCGAGGACTTTTGTAAAAGCTGTGTTGAGGCTGGCGTCAGTGGTGCCATCATTCCCGACCTGCCTTTTGATGACTACCTGAACATCGTGAAACCCGTCTCTGACCGTTACGACCTGCGCATCATCATGCTTATCACTCCTGAGACCAGTGAGGAGCGTATTCGTTTTATTGACGACCACACCGATGGCTTCATCTACATGGTTTCGTCTGCTTCCATCACGGGCACCCAGAAGAGTTTCGACGATCAGAAGCAGGAGTATTTCCGTCGCATCAACGCCATGAACCTGCGCAATCCGCGCATGATTGGTTTCGGCATCTCGAACGCCCAAACCCTCAAGGCTGCACAGGACAATGCCGCCGGTGCCATCATCGGTTCGAAGTTCGTCACGCTGCTCAACGAAAACGAGGGCAACGCTGACGTCGCCCTCGATAAGCTTTTTGACGCTTTGTCAAAGTAAGGTCAGCTCGACGGGACAATGGTCCGAGCCGAGGATGTCGGTATGGATGATTGCATCGGCAATCTGCGGACGCAGACGTTCGGAGGTAACGAAATAGTCGATGCGCCAGCCGGCATTCTTCTGGCGTGCCTGGAAACGGTACGACCACCAGGAATAAGTGACCTGTTCAGGATATAACGTGCGGAAGGTGTCGATGAATCCGCTCCCAAGCAGGGTGGTGAACTTCTCTCGTTCCTGATCCGTGAAACCGGCGTTCATGCGGTTGGTCTTGGGATTCTTCAGGTCTATCTCCTCATGGGCAACGTTCAGGTCGCCGCACAAGATGACAGGTTTGCGGGCATCCAACGACAGCAAATACTTGCGGAAGTCGTCCTCCCACGTCATGCGATAGTCCAGTCGTTTCAGTCCGTCCTGCGAGTTTGGCGTGTAACAAGTGACCAGAAAGAACTGTTCCATTTCAAGTGTGATGACGCGGCCCTCGTGGTCGTGTTCGTCGATGCCAATGCCGTAGGTGACGCTGAGCGGATGGTGGCGGGTGAAAATTGCTGTGCCGGAGTACCCCTTTTTATCGGCGTAGTTCCAGTAACTCTCGTAACCGTCGTACTGCAGGTCGAGTTGACCTTCCTGCATCTTCGTCTCCTGC
>CADCDY010000097.1 GCA_902800245.1 uncultured Prevotellaceae bacterium | reverse complement strand
CTATGAAGGGCATATCGTATGACCCCATACCAACGGGGCAGATTCTCCAACTGCTCCCACTGGCCTTGGATGGTATCTTACACAAAGTGGATGTGCAGACAGACGCCCACATCATGGTATATCCCGATTATGCCAATTTCTATCAAGGTAAAAGTCTGCTGGACGTCATTGTCAAGATGGGTACCATCGTGACCCCTCAGGGCGTAACGGCCATTGACGCCATCCGTACTGTGAACTGCGAACAAGACTCTCCTTACTACGACCTCCAGGGTCGTCGCGTCAACGGCAAGCCAGCCAAGGGCGTATATATTAAAAACGGGAAAATTATTCGATTATCTTCCCATTCTCAGTTATAAAAAATACTTAAATTCGAGTACAAAGGAAGTAACCTCGCTCGAAAGAACAAAAGAAAAGTAAGTTTTCTTTTGGCTCTTTGCTTGCTTATTCGTACCTTTGTAGGCTAAAACGTAGAAAAAGGTATGATAGACGAGAAAAGACCATTGATATTGATATCGAACGATGACGGCTGGGAGGCCAAGGGAATCAACCAGCTGGTGGATATGGTTCGCAACCTAGGTGACGTGCTGGTGTGTGCGCCGGACGGTGCACGGAGCGGTATGTCATGCGCTTTCTCGGCAACGACACCGTTGCGGCTGACGCTGCAGCGGCAGGAGCCAGGTGTCGAGGTGTGGTCGTGTAACGGCACGCCGACAGACTGTGTGAAGCTGGCGCTGGCAGAATTGTGCGAGCAGAAACCCGACTTGGTGTTGGGCGGTATCAATCATGGCGACAATGCCTCGGTGAACACGCACTACAGCGGCACGATGGGTGTGGTAATGGAGGGTTGCATGAAGTATATCCCCTCGATGGCCTATTCGTTGTGCGACCACGACGAAGATGCCGACTTCGAACCATTGCGGCCGTATGTGAAGCAGATAACGGAATGGGTGTTGCGTGAAGGACTGGCTCCCGGCGTGTGTCTGAACGTGAATTTCCCGAAGTTGGAATCCCAGCCCTCAGTCCTCAGCCCTCAGCCCTACAAGGGGGTGAAGGTTTGTCGGATGTCGCGAGGAACGTGGGGTAGCGAAGTATCGCGCTGTCACCATCCACGTGGTTATGATTACTGGTGGATGGTGGGTCACTATCGGAATGACGAGCCCGAGGCTACGGACACCGACCGTTGGGCGCTGGACAACGGCTATGTGGCCGTCACGCCTACGGAGATTGACGTCACGGCGTACGAGGCGATGGAGGAGTTGCGGGAGTTGGAGAAGATATGAAGTATTACCTGATAGCTGGTGAGGCCAGTGGCGATTTACACGCATCGCACTTGATGCAGTCGCTAAAGGCGCAGGACGGGGAGGCGGAGTTCCGCTTCTTCGGCGGCGACCTGATGGCCGCAGTGGGCGGAACGATGGTGAAGCACTATCGCGAACTGGCATACATGGGTTTCGTTCCCGTGCTGCTGCACCTGCGCACCATCCTGCGTAATATGGAGATGTGTAAGCAGGACATTGCCCAGTGGAAACCCGATGTGGTCATTCTCGTCGACTATCCTGGTTTCAACCTGAAGATAGCGAAATATGTCCATAGCCTTCGCAATCAACCTTCAGCCTTCAGCCCTCAGCCATCGCCGAAAGTGTACTACTATATCTCGCCGAAAATTTGGGCGTGGAAGGAGTATCGCATCAAAAACATCAAGCGCGACGTGGACGAGCTGTTTTCGATATTGCCGTTCGAGGTGGAGTTCTTCGAACAGAAGCACCACTATCCCATTCATTACGTAGGTAATCCGACAGCGCAGGAAGTGAGAGACTTCCTGGCAGCGAACGAACACGGACGGACACGGACAGACGAAAAACCGATTATTGCGCTGTTGGCGGGGTCGCGGAAGCAGGAGATTAAGGACAACTTGCCGGCGATGGTGGAGGCCACGCAGCACCTTACGGATCAGTACGACCTTGTGTTAGCCGGAGCTCCGTCGATAGAGCGCGAGTATTACGGACAATTCTTGACGGGCAGTTGCGTGCGTCTCGTTTCTGACGAGACGTTCCCCTTATTGGCAAAAGCCACGGCGGCTCTGGTAACCAGCGGCACAGCGACCCTCGAGACGTGTATGTTCCGCGTGCCTCAGGTGGTGTGCTACAAGACGCCATTGCCACAACTCATCGGTTTTCTGAAACGCCATGTGCTCAGCGTGAAATACGTGTCGCTGGTGAATCTGATTGCCGACCGCGAAGTGGTGAAGGAACTGGTGGCCGAGACGTTCAGCGTCGATAACATTCGTCGTGAATTGGAGGCCATATTGCCTAGCGGCGAGAAGCGTCAGCAAATGTTGGATGACTACGACGAGGTGCATCAGTGCCTGGGTGAGAGTCATGCCCCCGACGAGGCCGCAAGGACCATGATTAGACTGTTGAGAGACAAAAAACAATAAACTAATTTATCAATGATGTCAAGTATCTTATCAATCTTTGGATTTGATCCGGCCAAACACTCCGTGAAGGTTGAGGTGTTGGCAGGACTGACAACATTCCTGACCATGTCGTACATTCTGGCCGTGAACCCCCTGATGCTCAGCGACGCTGGCATGGACAAGGGCGCTGTCTTCTCAGCCACTGTCATTGCGGCCGTTGTAGGCACGCTGATTATGGCCGTCTATGCCAAGCTGCCTTTTGCGCAGGCTTCAGGAATGGGCCTGAATGCGTTTTTTGCATACACACTGGTCATCTCGATGGGCTATACGTGGCAACAGGCCCTGGCAATCGTACTTGTAGAGGGCTTGGTATTCATCTTGCTGACCATTTTCAAAGTTCGCGAGAGTATCGTACATGCTATCCCGTTGGACTTGTGCTCTTCCATGTCCGTGGGTATCGGATTGTTCATTGCCTACCTTGGCTTGCAACATGGCGGCATCATTGTGCCCAGTGATGCTACGATGACCGGTATGGGGCCATGGACCGCCACATCCCTCATTGCAATGGCCGGCATTATTGTAGGTGCTACGTTGTTGGCGCTGAAGGTGCGTGGTGCATTGTTCTACACCATTCTGCTGATGATTCCGTCGGCAGCGACAACCAGTGCGCTGTTTCTGGTGGGTGTCATGATGATGCACCCCGTGCTACACAACGACTTCATGCGCTTCCTCACTGGAGTGCCTTGTTTCGTGACCATATTGATGATGCCCTTTACGGCCAGTATTTCCGAGGGCATCGTGCTGGGTATGCTGTCGTATATATTAATTAAGGTATGTACGGGCGAAGGTAAGCAACTCTCTGTTTTCATGTATGTATTGGGTGTAGTATTTCTGCTGAAGTACATTGCACCCTATCTGTAACAATAGATGTTAAACAATAAACTATATACGTTATGAGAAAAGTATTCTTTTTGGTGCTGGCGACTATGGCAGCCTTCACGGCACAGGCACAGAACATTCAGTTGCATTACGACTTCGGCCGCAACATCTATAGCGATGAGGAGTCTGACCGACAGAAAGTGACCGTAACCGTAGAACAATTCAAAGCTGATGATTGGGGTTCGTGGTACTACTTCTTCGACCTTGACTTGACAAACAATGTGACACGTAGCATCTATACCGAGATCTCACGCGAGCTTAAACTGGGCAAGGAATCGCCTCTGGCTGCCCATGTCGAGTATAACGGTGGTCTGTGGCATGCTGACGTCCCTAATGGTTGTGGTAGTTATCAGCAGGCCGGACTATTGGGTTTGGCCTACAACGGGCATAATGCCGATTTCTCGAAGACTTGGTCGGTACAGGCGCTCTACAAGCAGTTTATAAAGAGTTACGACGGCACGCATTCATACCCTAGCTTTCAGCTGACGGGTGTGTGGGGCTTGAACTTCCTGGACAACAAAATGACCTTCTCGGGATTCATCGATTTGTGGCGTGGCGAGAAGGGAGCCAACTATGGTGAAAAGCAGGGGCACGGTATGCTGGTATTGCTGACCGAGCCTCAGTTGTGGTATAACGTCAACAAACACTTGTCTGTTGGTACCGAAATTGAAATCAGCAACAACTTTATTGTAAACTACTACAACGATAAGACATTCTTCGTCAATCCTACTGTTGCCCTGAAGTGGAACTTATAAGTAACGGAATTAGAACACAGCGAAGCGCCCACGTTGCGACATAAACACCGCTTCGTGGGCTTCTTCTTGACATATCTGGGCCTCCGTCTCGTTGATGGTCGCAGGATAGTAAGAATTGCCATCGACGATGCGGCCAGTCAGGAACTCACACCACGTGCAGGCTGCCGTATAGCGCCCTAAGGTATATGACAAATGCATCCCGTCGCGATTGAGGATGTCCCCCAGGCGATAGCGCACCAATTGGACGGCTGTGCCAGTAGGTACGATGCGCGGATTGCCTATTGCGGGCATCACGCTCAGCATGGTACTGACAATGTCGCTGTACATCTGGCGCTGCTTGTAGTCGTAGGGCTGGAAGCGTGATGATTTGAAATCCTCGGCGTATGCCCACGTCATGTGCCACACGAATTCCACGTGGAAGTTGGTGACGTAGCTTTCGACGAGGCGCTTGAAGGTGGGAAGGTTCTTGTAACTATCAAAAACGCCCGACAGTTGGCTGGCCTGTTGCAGGGAGATGATGTCCCACTGTTCGTCGCGGATGATTTGTTTCAGTGTCCATTTCTTGTGCTCCGAACGCACACCGCCTACGACCTTCCGATAGGCGTAGAGGGCGCTGTCCTTCACGAGATTGGTATAATGGCGGTCGATGGAACAGCCGCCGATATAGGCATTCCCGATAACCAGCGAGTCGCCTTGTGCACGCGCCAGTTCATAGAGGTATTGCTCAATGGCATCCTGCGAAAAGCTGTTGCCAATGGCTAACACCTTGACGACTTTTGCGTCAGAAGTGATAAGTGATAAGTGAAAAATGAATAGTAAAAAGAGTATTGCCTTTTTCATCTTACATCTTACTCCTTACATCTTACCTCTCACCTCATCCACCTTGCTTTTCGCAGCTTTACGCAACTTACGCACGGCTTTGTCGCGCTCCTGACGGACGCGCTCGCGTTTCAGGTCCATGTCCTCGCCGATTTCTACCATCG
The DNA here is from genome assembly GCA_902800245.1 of uncultured Prevotellaceae bacterium. GTDB lineage: Bacteria > Bacteroidota > Bacteroidia > Bacteroidales > Bacteroidaceae > Prevotella. The sequence goes on along the minus strand of CADCDY010000097.1, from coordinate 4,692 downwards.
TCTGACGCCAGCCCTTCAATCCGTAGTAGCGACTGACCACCTCGCGCTCGCGGTCGTTGAGCACGTCGATGCAGGCTATGAGGTCGTCGTTAAGCGTGTCTTCCTCCACGATGGCGTCGGCCTTCTCGGCATTCTTGTCCTCAAGCACGTTGAGCAGGGTGTAGTTGTTGCGACTTCCGACGGGCAGCGACTCGTCCGTCGAACGAACGTCAACGGAGGTCTCCAGCCGGCTGATGGCTTTCTCGATGCTGCGACGGATGTAGGGTGCGGCAAAGGTGACAAAGGCCTTGCCGCGAGCAGGGTCGAATTTTGTGGCGGCTTTCATGAGTCCGATACTTCCCTCGCTGATGAGGTCGTCAGTGCTCAGTGCGTCACTCTTATACTGTCGGGCCAGCGTAATCACATAGCCCATATTCGCTGTTACCAGTTGTTCTTGTTCCTTTGTCATAATATTTTTCGTTATAACGTAATTACGTGTTAACGTCCTAATTATACTTCAACAGCAGTCCTTTCACCAATTTGCCGTATCTCTTGATGACGTCATCGGGCCAAGGGCCGGTAGCAGTGGCACGAGGCAGCAGCATCGAGCACGACTCGTTCTTGTCGCTGATGCTCCAGCACACCCAACTGATACCCAAACGTTCGCACATCTTGATCCATTCCTCCTCGCTCTCCTCGTCAATCTTACCGTCGCCGCTGGCCTCGGTGGCACCGCTTTCGGAAATAAAGATGGGGATACCTCGTTTAACAGCTCCTTCTGTGCGCTGACGCAGGTCGTCACCATGCGTAGCGGCATAGAAATGCACGGTGTACATGACGTTCGACAGACCCTCCAACGGACTCTCGGCCACCAGATGGATGTCCTGATCCCAGTGGGGGCAACCCACGAGTACGACATTGTCCTTGTCATATTTGCGGATTTCGCCAATAACCTCTTGGGCGTATTTCTTCAGGTCTGTCCATGTATCCTCGATGGGCTCGTTGTAGATTTCGTAGATAATGTGCGGATACTTGCCGTATTTGCGGGCCATCTCGCCAAAGAACCGCTTGGCCTCTTCCGTCATCAGTTTGTGCGAATGCCAGTCGATAATGACGTAGACGTTCTGCTTGATGGCGGCTTCGACGACGGGCATCAGACATTGCATGGCGAACTCGGGGTTCTCCTGGAAGTTGTCCTCGATATGCTGTCCGATAGCCGCGCGGATGACACTACAGTGCCAGTCGTTCTTCAGTGTTTCCACAGCTCCCTTGTTATAGAACCGCGGCCACAGGTTGTGCCAGCCCAGACTGACGCCACGCAGAATGACGGGGTTGCCCTTCTTGTCGCAGAGCTGGGCGCCTTTTACTTGCAGTTTTCCGTACTGCTTGACGGGGTCGTTGGCGTGTACATGACATGCCAACAAAATCAACATAATGATGGTCAGTAGTTTCTTCATTGTCATTGTTAGAATTTGCGTATTTTATTAAAATAGGGATAATGTGTACAAATAGACGACTGCGGCAGGAATTGCCAGTAGCGACGAGTCAAAACGGTCGAGCATGCCACCGTGTCCGGGTAGGATGTTACCGCTGTCCTTGATGCCTAAGGTGCGCTTGAAGAGGCTCTCCACCAAGTCGCCCCACGTGCCGAAGATGACGACGACAAGACCTAATCCGAGCCAAGCCCACAGCGTCAGCATCTCACCATCAAGATACGTACTGATGGCCCAAGCGGCAGCCAGCACGAAGATGGTGCCACCGATGCTTCCCTCCCACGATTTTCCCGGAGAGATGCGTGGGAACAGTTTGTGATGTCCCAACAGCGAACCGACACAGTAGGCACCGGTATCGTTGACCCACAGGAATACGAAGACGCTCAGTGGCAACAGCGTGTTAAACGCGATTTCCCCGTTGGGTGTTGCCGTAAATGCCAGCACGTTGAGCAATGAGAAGGGTAAGGCGATATACATCTGTGCGAGCATGGTGTATGCCCAGTCCTCTATGGGGTCGTCGTGCCGGAGGTAGAGTTCCGATATCAGCAGGTAGATGATGCTCACCAGATAGGGGATGAACACCACACTCTTGGCAATGCCGCCGTAGAGGTCGCTGCAAAAATAGGTCATTGCATAGAAGAAATACACGCCTGCGACCGTAGAGATAAAGCGGTTGACGGTGACGTTCTCGCGCTCGTTCACCAGTCCGGTAAACTCCCAAATGGTCAATCCTGTCACAATGCTGAACAACAGCACCATCGCATCAGGACGCAGGAACGACGCCACGATAGCCGCGACGAAAATGACGCCTGTAATGGTTCGAATGATTAAGTTCTTCATATTGCTTTAGTTATTAGTTTCGCTATTCTCCGAATCTTCCGCGCTATCCGACTGATTCGTATCGTCCGATGATCCATTTGCCTTTGCCTCGAGTTCCTTGGCACGACGCTCGGCCATTGCCTCGGCCTCGGCACGCTGCTGGGCTTCGATGAGCTCCTCCGCACGGCTGGTCCAGGGACGTTTGCCGAAAATCCGCTCTACGTCATCGGCGAAGATTACCTCACGCTCTACCAGCAATTGCGCCAGCTGGGCGTGACCGTCTTTGTGCTCCGTCAGTATCTGCTTCGCACGTTCGTACTGCTCGTTCACCATCTTCAGCACCTCCTCGTCCATCAGTTTGGCAGTGGTCTCTGAATAAGGCTTCTGGAACGTGTATTCCTGCTGGTTATAGTAGCATACGTTGGGCAGTTTGTCCGACATGCCGGCATAGGCCACCATACCGTAAGCCTGCTTCGTGGTGCGCTCGAGGTCGTTCATAGCACCTGTCGAGATATGGCCGATGAACAACTCTTCCGCAGCACGGCCACCGAGCAGCGAACACATCTCGTCGAGCATGGCTTCCTTGGTTTGCAACACGCGTTCCTCAGGCAGATACCACGCAGCACCCAGAGCTCGTCCGCGAGGTACAATACTCACCTTTACCAGTGGATTGGCAAACTCCGTGAACCACGAAATAGTGGCGTGACCGGCCTCGTGAATGGCTATCGACTTCTTCTCAGCCTCCGTCATCACCTTCGTCTTCTTCTCCAGACCACCGATAATGCGGTCCACAGCATCCAGGAAGTCCTGCTTGCCCACCTTCTCACGATTGAAACGGGCGGCAATCAGGGCAGCCTCGTTACATACGTTGGCAATGTCGGCACCTGAGAAACCTGGTGTCTGACGGGCGAGGAAGTCTACGTCGACACTTTCGTCGAGCTTCAGCGGCTTCAGGTGTACCATGAATACCTCCTTGCGCTCGTTCAGGTCGGGTAGGTCGACATGTATCTGACGGTCGAAACGACCTGCACGCAGCAAGGCCGAGTCGAGCATGTCGGCACGGTTCGTCGCAGCCAGCGTGATGATACCACTATTCGTGCCAAAACCGTCCATCTCTGTCAGCAGGGCGTTCAGTGTATTTTCCCTCTCGTCGTTGCCACCCATCGCTGGGTTCTTCGAACGCGCACGGCCCACGGCGTCAATCTCGTCGATGAAGATGATGCACGGAGCCTTCGTCTTGGCTTTTTCAAAGAGGTCACGAACGCGCGAGGCACCCACACCGACGAACATCTCGACGAAATCGGAACCCGACATCGAGAAGAACGGCACACCAGCCTCACCGGCAACAGCCTTCGCCAACAGCGTCTTACCCGTTCCCGGAGGACCAACCAACAGCGCTCCCTTGGGAATCTTTCCGCCAAGGTCGGTATATTTCTGCGGATTCTTCAGGAAATCGACAATCTCCTGCATCTCCTGCTTGGCACCAGCTTGTCCGGCAACATCCTTGAACGTGATGCTTCGACTTGCCCACGCTGAAGATACCACCGCCCATTCCGGCACCGGCACCACCGCCCATGCGTCTCATCAGATACATCCAGACGAGGATGATGCCGCCAAAGAACAGGATGTTCATCAGTAACGAACTGAAGAACTCGTTTTCCTTCGAGTTGTCGTAGGCAAACTTACCGCTGAACTTCTGTTCCTCGCGAGCCTGATTGACAAACTGCTCCACCTGGTCCACCGAACCGATGGCTACCATCACGCTGGGGTCCTTGCCCGTCTTGTCGACACCCTGATGGAAAATGTCACGGATGTGTTCCGGCTTGACATACATCTGCAGAGTGTTCTCGTACTTATTGACCACAATCTTTTCCGCGTACCCCTTCATGACCATCGTCTTGAAGTCGGAGTAGCTCGTCTCAGTCCTGACACTCGATTTCTCGCTGCCCTGCGTAAAGTAGAGCATCACCAGAGCGATGATGACCAGACCGTAGATCCAGTTCATGTTGAATCGCGGCATATTCATCTGGGGCTTATTGTTTTGTCTATTCTGCTGTTCCATTAGTCAATGTCTTCTATCTGAGTTAATTCCGCATCATCCCAAAGGTGTTCCAAATCGTAGAAATCGCGCATATCAGGCACAAAGATGTGTACCAGCACGTCGCCATAGTCCATAGCCACCCACTGGGCATTCTCCAAACCTACGACTGTCGACGGCTTCTCGCCCAACTGTTCGCGAGCCATGTCGCCTACTGACTCGGTAATGGCCTCCACCTGCGACGGTGAATTACCCTGACAAATCACGAAATATCTGCAAATGGCACCTTCGATACCTTGCAGGTCGGCAACGACGATGCGTTGACCTTTTTTCTCTTGTATTCCTTTTTTAATTGTTTCTACT
>CADCDY010000096.1 GCA_902800245.1 uncultured Prevotellaceae bacterium | reverse complement strand
CTTGATAATTCACAACTTTTCGAGCAGCGAGAACCGAAATGATGCTTGCATCAATTAGGTCAAGTCGCGAGAAAAGTCTGCAAAGCAGAATTAATAATTCACAATTAATAATTAACAATTAATAATTATGAAGAACAAGCGATTTTGGGATGTGCTGTTGAAGGTGATAGTAGCAGCCATCACGGCGGCCACCACGGCGCTGGGAACCACAAGCTGTATGGGATTCGGACCGTTCTAGGACAGAAAAAAGGCAAGCCCGCAGTTGTGTTGCGAGCTTGCTTTTTTATTGTCTTTTGTTGTTGTTACTGGATGCCGTCCTCACGTAATTTCTTCTGCCACTTCCAGGCTGAACGCAGCACATCTTCGGTAGGTGTCTCTGCCTTCCAACCCAGCACCTTGTTGGCCTTGTCAACATTGCCCCAAACTTGCTCGATATCGCCTTCACGACGCGGAGCATAGGTCCAGTTGACCTTGACGCCAGTAGCTTTCTCGAAGCCTTCGACAACCTCAAGGGTAGAAAGACCACGACCTGTTCCGATGTTGAACACCTCGACAGCATCCGTCTCAGGCTTGTCGAGCACGCGCTCCATAGCCTTGACGTGTGCATCAGCCAGGTCGACGACATAGATATAGTCGCGGATACAGGTATGGTCGGGCGTGTTGTAGTCGTTGCCGAAAATCTTCAGCTGCTCACGAATACCCATTGCGGTCTGGGTAACGAAAGGAATCAGATTCATGGGTACGCCGTTGGGCAGCTCACCGATCAATGCAGAGGGATGAGCACCGATGGGGTTGAAGTAGCGCAAGATGATTGACTTGATAGGTGCGCCACTGTGGATATAGTCCTGAATGATCTCCTCGTTAATCTGCTTTGTGTTACCGTAGGGCGACATAGCCTTCTGGACGGGTGCATTCTCGGTGACGGGCAGGTTCTCCTGTGCAGGCTGTCCGTAAACCGTGCAGCTCGACGAGAAGATGATGCCCTTCACGTTGTACTTCGGCATCAGTTCCAGCAGGTTGATGAGCGACACCAGGTTATTGCGATAGTACATCAGCGGCTTCTCAACACTCTCGCCAACAGCCTTCGAGGCAGCAAAATGGATGATACCCTCAATGTCGGGATACTGCTGGAAGATGCGCTCCATAGCGTCCTTGTCGCAACAGTCGGCCTTGATGAACTCAGGACGGATGCCCGTAATCTTCTCAATGCCGTCGACAACGTTGGCATTCGAGTTAGAGAGGTTATCAACAATAACTACTTTGTAGCCTGCGTTCTGCAGTTCTACGGTGGTGTGGCTACCGATGAATCCGGTACCGCCAGTAACGAGAATTGTCTGTTTCATATCGTTTTTAAGTTAAAAAGCTCACCGGACGTTGCTGTTCCAGTGAGCTATCGTTTTCGTTTTGCGGTGCGTACGAGACTCGAACTCGTGACCTCCTGCGTGACAGGCAGGCATTCTAACCTACTGAACTAACGCACCTTGTTTTTTGCGCTTCGATGGAGACTTTTTTGGCGGTGCGTACGAGACTCGAACTCGTGACCTCCTGCGTGACAGGCAGGCATTCTAACCTACTGAACTAACGCACCAAAATGTCTCTTTTGTCGTTTAGCGGGTGCAAAGGTAATAAGAAAATATGAATCTGCAAAACTTTTTGGCGAAAAGTTTATAAAAATCTTTGCATCAGTAGTGCATTTCCATACTGATGGCCGTCGAAAAGCCAGTCTCGCAGTTCAGCCTGCACCTCATAACCTGCTTTTCGAAATAGGTTAACGGCCGCCTCGTTGTCTGCTGCAACTACGGCATACAACTGGTGAAGATGAACTACCCGCAGGGCATAATCGGCCAACAGCGTGAGTGCCGCCAACGCATAGCCCTTACGACGATTGTCACGCATCACGACGATTCCCGTCTCCGCCCGCTGGTGTTGGGGGTCGAAGCGCACCAGGTCGCAGACGCCCACCGTTTCTTGCGTGCGTACATTCTCTATAATAAGCCGCACCTGCCGGTCAGCAAAGATGTCGTCCGACGATGTGGCGATATAGTCGTGCAACGTATAGCGCGAGTACGGCACGTTGGTCGTTCCCACATCCCACAGGCTACGGTCGTTTTCCAACTGATAGAGCAGGTCGAGGTCTTCGGGTTCAATGGCTCTGAGCCGGATATCACTTTCCATGATCATCGTTTCTTGTCTTTAGCGGGTTAATGAAGCTCGGCAGTTTGTCGCCTATGATATGCAGCAAAGCCAGCATAGCGCGGAAATAGATGGCAGCCTTGATAGGTATCGAGAGCAGGAATGACAAATGTCCGTAGTGTTTGCGGAAGAAGATGAGCATGGCCTGATAGAACACATGGACATAGCGGAAACTGGACTTCTGAGTCGACTCGCCCTTGTAATGAATGATGTCGTAGGGCAGATACCAGTTTTGCCAACCGCCCTTCAGCAAACGGTACGACAGGTCGATATCCTCGCCATACATAAAGAAATCCTCGTCCAACAATCCGACATGATCGAGAGCCTTGTGGCGCAACAAGCAGTATGCACCGCTGACGACCTCTATCCGTGCAGGCTGGTCCCACGGCAGGTGGCTCATGTAATAACGCTTGGTGAACCCCAGCATCTTCAACATCGACACCCAAGGCGTAGGCACCGCGCGTCGTGACTCGGGAGCCGCTTCGCCTTCGCGCGTCAGCATCCTCACTCCTGCCCCACCCGCCTGCGGATGTTCGTCCATAAACTGCAAGCAACCCTTGATGGTCGGTTCGTAGACGACGGTATCGGGATTCAGCAATAGCACGTATTCCGCATCCGTCTGGCGGATAGCCTGGTTGTTGGCACAGGCAAATCCCACGTTCTCCTTGTTGGCCACGAAATGCACCTGCGGATGCTTCGGCTGAAGTGTTTCCACCGTTCTGTCCGACGAATCGTTGTCCACCACGAAGATGTCGCCCTCAATTCCCTCAAGGGCCCGTTCCACGCTCGCCAGACACTCGTCCAGCAGTTGGCAGACGTTGTAGCTGACAATGACTACGCTGATTTTCTTGGCCATACAAACGGGATGCAAAGTAACAGGATGACGCCCAGATAGAAGAAGGGTGTCGTCTCGAAGATGAGATACAGGATGGCGTTGGCCACCAGCGGCACAACAATCAGCGCCAGCCGCAACCATTTGTTCTTCTTGAACAGTCGCAATCCCAGATAAGCACACGCCAGCGTGGCAATCTCCATCACAGTGGTCAGGATAAACAGTATCGTTTCGTTATTCTCTTGTAATTCCATATCTGTCATTCATTCGTGAAATTCGTGGTTTACTTTCCCTCGAACGGCGTGCGGTTCAGGATGCTTCGTCCCAGCGTCACCTCGTCCGTATACTCCAGTTCGTCGCCCACGCTGATGCCTCGTGCTATGATGCTCAGTTTCACGTCCGTATAGGGCGCCAGTTTGCGGAAGATGTAGAAGTTGGTGGTGTCGCCTTCCATTGTCGAGCTCAGCGCCAGGATGACTTCCTTCACCCCACCCTCAGCAACGCGCTCCACCAGCGACTCTATCTCAAGGTCCGAGGGTGCAATGCCGTCCATAGGCGATATCACGCCACCCAACACGTGATACAGCCCGTTAAATTGTTGCGTGTTCTCTACGGCCATCACGTCCTGAATATTTTCCACCACGCAGATGATGCTCGCATCGCGACGCGGGTCGCTACAGATAGGACACGTCTCGTTGTCGCTGATGTTGTGGCACACGCGACAATGCCGAACTTCCTGCTTCATGCGGGCAATGGTTTCCGTAAACCGCATCACGTCCTCGTCGTCCTGTCGCAACAGGTGCAACACCAGTCGCAAGGCCGTCTTGCGTCCGATGCCTGGCAGCGTCGCAAACTCATGTACGGCTCGCTCCAGCAATTGTGAAGGATATTGTGTCTGTATCATGATTCTATTTCACTTAACTCTAACCACCTAAGCGATTTCTCATCGAGTTCCTCGTTGAGAACGGGCAGTCGCTTGCTCATAGCTGTGATTTCATCCACCGAGGTCGTACCGCCACATAGTGCCTCCTCGATCTGTTTCTTCTCAGCCTCCAACGCGGCAATATCCTTCTCCAACTGCTCCATCTCACGCTTTTCCTTGTAGCTGAGCTTACGCTTAGAGGTGAGAGGTGAGGGGTGAGAGGTAAGAGAAATGTTCTGCTGCGATTGATTCTTATTTTTATCTATTCTCTCACCTCTCACCTCTTGCTCCTCACCTCTAGAATATTCGCGGTATTGCGTATAGTTGCCTGGGAAATCCTTGATTTCGCCCTGCCCTTTGAACACCAGCAGGTGGTCCACCACCTTATCCATAAAATAGCGATCGTGCGAGACCACGATGACGCACCCTGGGAAATCCTGCAGGTATTCCTCCAGAATCTGCAACGTCACAATATCGAGGTCGTTCGTAGGCTCGTCGAGTACCAGGAAATTGGGGTTCCGCATCAGCACCGTACACAGGTAGAGTTTCCTGCGCTCACCACCGCTCAGTTTGTACACATAATTATATTGCTGCTCGTTGGTAAACAGGAAATACTGCAACAACTGCGATGCCGACAACTTCTTGCCGCCACCCAGTTCCACGTATTCAGCAATATCTCGTACTATATCGATAACCTTTTGATTCTCATTAAATTGCAGTCCTTCCTGCGAGAAATACCCAAACCTTACCGTATCGCCTATCACGATACGTCCTTCGTCTACTGGTACCTCGCCCAAGAGCATCTTGATGAACGTTGATTTGCCCGTGCCATTGTTACCCACAATGCCCATCTTCTCAAACCGCGAGAAGTTGTAGTAGAAGTCCTTGAGGATGGTGATTTGGCTATTGGCATTTGGCTCTTGGCTATTAGCCATTGGATATGCCTTGCTGATATACTGACACTCGAAAATCTTCGAGCCGATATACACGTTCGACGATTTCAGCCTTAGCTGGCGCTCCTCCAATCGCTGTTTCGCCACCTTCTCCAGTTCGTAGAAAGCCTCCTCCCTGTAGCGCGCCTTATGTCCACGCGCCTGCGGCATCCGTCGCATCCATTCCAGCTCTGTGCGATACAGGTTGTTGGCGCGCGCTATCTCTGCCCTGCGGTTGTCGATACGCTCCTGACGTTTTTCCAGATAGTAGGCGTAGTTGCCACGATAGGTATAGATGGTTTGGTCGTCGAGTTCGAGGATGACGGTACACACGCGATCCAGGAAGAATCGGTCGTGCGTCACCATCAGCAGCGTCCTGTTGCCGCGCTGTAAGAAACCCTCTAACCATTCTATCATCTCCAGATCCAGATGGTTCGTGGGCTCGTCCAATATAATCAGGTCTGGTTCCGTCAACAGCACGTTGGCCAGTGCCACACGCTTCTGCTGACCGCCCGACAACTGACCCATCGGCTGCTCCAGATTGCTGATTTTCAGTTTCGTCAATATCTGCTTGGCCTTCAACACCTTCTCAGGGTCGCCCTCGTGGTTGAAGCATGCGTCCAGCACCGACTCCTCAGGGTCGAACGCAGGACTCTGTTCCAGGAATCCTACCTTCAGGTCCCTGCGAAACACGATGTCACCAGTGTCGTAGCCCTCCTTGCCACAAAGGATGGAGAGCAGCGTCGACTTGCCCGTGCCGTTCTTCGCTATCAGCCCCACCTTCTGGCCTTCGCCGATGGAGAAACTAATGTCGCGAAACAGCGTCAGCGCGCCGAACGACTTCGTCAAATGCTGTACATCCAAGTACGGAACCATCAATTATCAATTGTCAATTATCAATTGTTACACTCCCATTACAAACTTAACCAGTAACATCACGATTGGTATGGTAATCACCAGAATGCCAATGACGTCGATAATGAATCCCGTCTTAATCATCTTTGTTAGGGGCACATAGCCCGACGCATAGACAATGGCGTTAGGCGGTGTCGATACCGGCATCATGAATCCCAGCGACGACGACAGTGCAATGCCGATGGCCACAGGAATAGGATTGAAGCCCAGCGACAATGCCGCACCGATGGCAATGGGTGCAATGAGGTTCGTCGATGCCGTATGCGACGTCAACTCCGACAGTATCAGGGCCGTCACACAGAACACCGCCACGAAGGCCCACTCCGACGGATGACCGCCCAGAGCCTCCTTGATGCCAGAACCAATCCATGCCGACAGTCCCGTGCTGTACATCATGGCACCCATAGCCAGACCACCGCCGAAGAGCAGTAATGTGCCCCACTCGATGCCTTCCACGCCGTCCTTCCAACTCAGCGCCATCTCACCCTTTTTGATGTCATTGCCAGGCAGGAAGAACAGCAACAGTCCGCCCACCATAGCCGCAATGGCCTCGGGGAAGTGGCTGTCGTAGAACTTCATCACGTCCGAATTAGCACCATAGACGATGCTCAGCACGCTGGGCGCCACCCATAGCACGAAGGCCGTACCAAAAGCAATTATCGTGCTCTTCTGCGCCGTAGTCCACTTGCCCAGCGAATCGACGTAGTTGCGTATAAACTCCCGTGCGCCCTCGATGTGTTTCACATCTGCTGGGAACATCCGCCACAACACCACATAGGCAACAATGAAATACAGCACCATCGCCACGATACCCCAGATCATCCATTGGAAGAACGACACCGTCGGTGCCTGCGGAGCCAGCTGGTCCAGGAATCCCAGCATGATGATGTTCGGTGGTGTACCGATAGGCGTCATCACGCCACCGATGCTACACGCGTAGGCTGTCATCAGCATCAGTCCCGTAGCATATTTATACGACTTCAGGTCAATCACCTTGCCGTTCGCAGCCATCATCTCGCGGATAGCTTCCAGCAGTCCCAGCGATATTGGAAACATCATGGCCGCCGTAGCAGTATTGCTGATCCAGCCAGAGCAGAGCATACACGCCAGTCCGATGGCCAGGAAGATGCGGCGCGGCGAGTCACCCACCCACTTCATCGACATGATACCATAGGCGATGCGCTTGTCCAGACCATTCACCATCATACCCTTCGCTAACAGGAAACCACCCATGAACAGGAATATCATTGGGTTGGCAAACTGCTCGAAGGCATCCTTCATTGGCGCAATGCCCAGCACCACGCACAACGTCGGGCCCAGCATTGATGTCACCGGAATGGGCACCGGTTCCGTAATCCACCAAATGGCCACCAGCGACATGATGGCCAACATGTGGTGAGCCGCCTCCGAGATGCCTGCAATGGGCATCAGCCATATCAGGATGGCACACAACGGTCCAGCGACGACGCCAACATTCTTACGCAATTGTTCAAACTTTTTATCACTACCCATAATATACGTTTCTTTTGTGTTTTTATTCCACCGTAACGGATTTTGCGAGGTTGCGAGGCTGGTCGACATTTTTACCCTTGCAGACGGCAACGTGATAAGCGAGCAGTTGCAGGGGGATGGTGGCTACCAGCGGTTCGAGGCACTCCAGCACGTCGGGCAGTTCGATGACCTCGTCGGCAATCTTCGAGATGGTGTCGTCGCCCCTCGAAACGAGGGCAATGACGCGACCCTGGCGGGCCTTGATTTCCTGAATGTTCGAGAGCACCTTTTCGTACATGGCGTTATGAGTGGCGATGACGACGACAGGCATGTCGCTGTCAATCAGCGCGATAGGTCCGTGCTTCATCTCGGCAGCAGGATAGCCCTCAGCATGGATATAGGATATCTCCTTCAGTTTCAGTGCACCCTCCAAGGCCACGGGATAGGAGAAACCACGACCCAGATAGAGGAAGTTATGTGCGTAAGTAAAGGTGCGTGCAAGGTCGCGAACCTTGTCGTTGGTCTTCAATACCTCGCGGATGGTGTTGGGAATGTTGTTCAGTTCGCGAACTACGCGAAGATATTCCTGGCGGTCGATAGTGCCCTTGGCCTCACCCATAGCCAGCGCAATCATAGTGAGCACGGTGACCTGACCCGTGAAGGCCTTCGTAGAAGCGACACCAATCTCAGGACCTACGTGGATGTAGGTACCGGTATCGGTGGCACGGGGAATGGACGAGCCGATGGCGTTGCAGATGCCGTAAATGAAGGCCCCTTTCTCCTTGGCCAACTGGATGGCAGCCAGCGTGTCGGCTGTCTCACCCGACTGCGAGATGGCAATGACCACGTCGTCCTTAGTGACTACGGGATTGCGATAGCGGAACTCGGAGGCGTACTCCACCTCACAGGGAATGCGGCAGAACGTCTCGAAAAGTTGTTTGCCGATGAGTCCGGCGTGCCAGGACGTACCGCAGGCCACAATGACGATGCGTTTGGCCTGCAGGAGCTGGCGACGGAAGTCGATGAGTGCCGAGAGGGTCACGTGGTCGCCCTCGACATTGATACGTCCGCGCATGCAGTTAGTGAGACACTCAGGTTGTTCGAAAATTTCCTTAAGCATAAAGTGCTCGTAACCACCCTTTTCTATCTGTCCGAGGTCGATGTCGACGGTCTTCACCTTCAACTCCTGTTCCTCGCCGAGAATACTCATGACATGTACATCCTCACCCAGTCGGATGACGGCGATGTTGCCATCCTCGAGATACACCACCTTATCGGTATATTCGATGATGGGACTGGCATCGGAACCGAGGAAGAATTCCCCGTCGCCAATACCAACTACAAGGGGACTCTGCTTGCGGGCGGCAATGATTTGTGTGGGGTCGCGCTTGTCGAGAATGGCGATGGCGTAGGCACCGATGACCTGATAAAGTGCCACCTGAACAGCCTCGAGCAGCGAGAGGTTTTTCTTCACCATGATATACTCCACGAGCTGTACCAACACCTCGGTATCGGTGTCGCTTTTGAACTCGACGCCCTTGTCCTGGAGTTTCTGCTTAATGTCAGCATAATTCTCAATGATTCCGTTGTGGATAATGGCCAAATTATGGCTCTGTGAATAGTGAGGGTGGGCATTACGCGCCGAGGGTTCACCGTGGGTGGCCCAACGCGTATGGGCAATACCGATGTTGCCACTGACATCCTTGTCGTTGCAATATTCCGTCAGGTTATCGACTTTACCCTTCGCCTTATAGACATTCAGCTGATTGTCAGCATTGATGAGTGCCACACCTGCCGAGTCGTAACCACGATACTCGAGCCTACGAAGTCCCTTAATCAAAATAGGATAAGCGTCCTGCTTTCCTATGTAT
>CADCDY010000095.1 GCA_902800245.1 uncultured Prevotellaceae bacterium | reverse complement strand
GAGGTCTTGGCCACCTCTAACGTACTCCATTCGTCCATCCAGAAGTAGCCTGTCCATACTGTGTTCCCATCGACATTGTCCTTGCCGTCGCCATACCATAACTTGGTAGCCGTGAAACCAGTACCGCAAATTTCCATTCCGTGCTCTTTCAGACAGGCAAGCATGCCTGGAGTGATGAACACCTCCGTTTCGTGCTGGTCGGCATAGAGGAAGTGAACGTAGCACTTCTCCCGTGGCATCTTTGAATTCAACGACGATTTTCTGTCCTACCTGAGCGTCTGCAAACTTAGCAGCCTCGATAGTCAACGTGTTTGACCAATCTACTGCGTGCGTACCTTCCCAAAGATCAGTGGCCGTAGCAATGGTGGTTGTTGCCAAAAGGCAAAGGAGTAAAAATACTTTCTTCATCATTTTTTTTGTTTAAAGGGTTAGACACTTGAAATTTTCTGAGTGCAAAATTACAGCAAACTGGCCAACCAGATAATAAAATATGTTACATAGGATAAGAGAAATCGTTCAATGTAACATTATTCTGCTACATTGAACGATTATTCATAAAAACCGCAATTACTGCTGGCTGACTTTTACATCGCTGACGGTGATGGAGCCGCCGTAGTTGTTGATGCTCCAGCAGTTCTTCTGGATGCCGTAGATGCGCTGGGTGTAGGCACAGACGTCGTTGACGTAGAGCGTCAGGACGCTATTGTCGGTGTAGATGTCGACGTTGTAGACGTTATCTGCCGGGCGCTCGAACCAATAGCCGTCGATACCCTCGATGAAGCCTTTACCTTCTGCGCCCTCCTGTTCGAAGTTGATCTTGCGGTGGTTTTCGTCCTCGGGGTTGACGACGATGGTGTAGTACTTCTTCGAGTCGGTGCCGCGGACGAAGGATATACCGAACTTGTCCCAGTTGTTGGAAGTTTTGACGGTGAACGAAATATGGTTGGCAGTACCCAGACGGTTGTACATTACGTAGGCACCGTCGCCAGAGAGCGTACCGCCGTTATAGCCGTTCGACTCCATCACGTTGGCACTAACTGTCTGATTGTATTTCGAGGCCATAGCGGGCACTGCGCCAAGGGTCAGTGTGCCGTCTGCGTGCTGGATAATCTTGTGACAGACGAGTGCACCCGACCAGTTGGGCTCGTTGCCGTCGCCAGCACCAACGTTGATGTTCTTCTCGTGGATGTCAGCACCAGAGCGGAAGGGGCACCAGCCCCAGATGTAACGGTCGGTACCGTTCGAGGCGGTCTTGCCAGCATAGAAGGCACGGCTGTCGAGGACGCCCTCGTGACCATCGGCAGGCCATTTCGGACCGTCATTGAAGCAATTTTTTAGTTCCTCGTAAGTGCGGGCCATCATGTACTTCACCTTGCGGCTCCACGAGGCCCTGAAGCTCTCGCTGTAGACGAGGTACCAGTAATCGCCCATTTTGAAGACATCGGGACACTCGAGCATGCGATCCCAAATCATGCGGATGCGGCCTACGTGCTCCCAGTTCTTCATGTCGCTAGACTTGAACTCAGCGAAGCAGGGGTCACCGCCATTGACGGGATAGGTGGAGATAATCATGTGGTAGAGATTATCCTCAGCCACGAACACCTGCGGGTCGCGGAAGTCATTGCCAGAGTAGCCGAAGTCAGGACCGTTGAGCGTCCAGAGCTCATCCTTGGTCCAGGTCTTGAAGTCGGTAGACGTGGCACGCATCACCACTTCGCGGTTCTTGCAGTTGCCGTTGTGACCAGTGTAATAAATGTAATAGGTACCGTCTTTCTCGAAGCAGCTGCCAGTACCGAGAGCAGCGTCCTGCTGGTAATCGTTGGTGCCGTAGGGCAGAATTTCGCCCATCGACTCGTAGTTAGCACCATCCTTGGTAGATACAGCCCAGATGGGGTGGAAACGATAGGTCATGTTGTTGATGAACTCCTGCAGGTAGAGCACCTTGAAGTCGCCGCTCTTCTGATCGTAGAAAGGCATTGGGTCGCCGACACGTCCAACGGAAGGCATGTAGTATGTGTTGAAACCCTGAGCATCGGTAGGAGCGAAGAATGTGGTTGTGCCGTTCCAGTCCTTAGCGGGATCGCCGCTAATCTTGTCATCGCTGGAGCACGATGTAAAACCACAGAATACGCTGATTGCGCAAATCATGCTATATATCATTGTCTTCATAATCATAAGTATTTATTTGGTTAGGTAATCGAATGCGTTGAGGAGAATCTTACCCATGTTGTCGTGGTAGTACGACTCGTAGGGTGTGGGAGAGTTCCAGTCGAAGAGTCCGGATCCGAAGCAGATGATGCCACCCTTGCCGAAGTCGCCGGCATAGGCTTTCTGTTCCCAGGCAACGATGGCACCGTCGCCACCGTGAGCCAAAGCGTGGGCACTGGTGATGGTTTCGAAGGCATTGCTGTCGGTATAGGGAGCCCAAAGTGCGAACTGCGACGTGGTGTTACAGATGGTGTAACCGTTGTCGAGCGTATAGACAGCATCCTCAGGAGCACCAGGATAAGTATTCATACCGTTCCACAGCGGATGAGCGATGTTGTAGGCGAAGAAGTGCCAGGGGTCGTCACCCATCTGGTCGGAGCCTTCACCGCTTGTGCCGCCCCAGCAGTTGTTGGGGAAAGCATCCTCGGGCATAGCACCCAATGCGATGGCGTAGTTGACTGCCGAACGGCTGAGCACGAAAGCACCACCCTTCTGCCAGTATTCCTTCATGCGTGCAAGTGCTGTCATGGCTCCGGTCTCAGCAGAGGCGAAACCGTTGTAGTTGCCGTAAGCTGCAGCGTGACGGTGGAAGTAGATGAGCTTACACTTCTCAAGTGAAATGTTACCGCTGGCAATGTCGCTCCACGAAGCGTAGGCTGCGCTGGGGATATTTCCTGTCAGCCACTTGGCGGCGGCTTTCTCCTCAGCATTCAGTTCTTCGATGTTCTCGGCATCTCCGACGAACAATGCTACAGGCTCGGCAATCATCGTCACGTAAACAGTATAGGTATTCACGGCGGTGTTGTCGGTCAGTGTGATGAGGAAGGGCTCGGTGAAGTTACCCTTCGTGCCACTGGCAGGTGAGCAGACAGCATCCTCGCTGCACTCCACCTCGAAGGTGGCATTGGAGAGGTCGATGCCGCTATTGGCCATCACGCTGACGGTGACGGTCTTGTCCTCCTGATTGATGGCACCCTTGACGCCTTCGAGAAGGAAGAGCGTCATCAGAGCCTCATCGTTGCGGACGCTGATCTGATAGTCCATCACGAGGTCGCCGTTAGCAACGTGGAGGTTGCGGTCGGCGTCGAAGTTCACATGTTCACCCACCTTCAAATTTGTCTTGGCGCCAGGCGATACCGTCAAAGCGGTAATCTCCATGTCATTCTTCTGGTTGAAGTCCACGGGAACCTTAATCTTAACGAGGCGCTGCTCATGGCTGATAGAGCCTTCGTACTGGCCGTTGAGGACGAACTTCTCGACAAGGCATGAGCCACTGACATCGATAGAGCCGGTATGATCGTCACTGCAGGCTGTAAAGCCGCAGATGATGCAGAATGCACAGATAATGCTATATATCGTTTTCATAACTTTCATCTTTAATCTTTAAACTTTAAACTGTATATTACCACTGTCCGCAGTTCTGGGTGTAGTGACCATTGGATGCTGCTAACTGCTCCCAGGGAATGGGCAGATACTCGTTCTTGTTGGCAGTGAAGTCACTGCCTTTCAGGAAGTTCATCTTCTCACTCTCAGTGGTGTAGAACTTGTTGATGACGGTAGCAGCGTCGCCCCAGCGTACGAGGTCGAAGAAACGCTCGCTCTCCATAGCCAACTCCAGTCGGCG
This sequence comes from uncultured Prevotellaceae bacterium, assembly GCA_902800245.1. Taxonomy (GTDB): domain Bacteria; phylum Bacteroidota; class Bacteroidia; order Bacteroidales; family Bacteroidaceae; genus Prevotella. Next base: position 9,788 of record CADCDY010000095.1, on the reverse strand, counting down.
TTCCATCTTCAAAATCTTCATCGCGTCATCCTTCGAATACGTGCCGTTGTACTTACCCACAGCAAAGTGGACACCATACTTATTAGGATAGCTGCTGACGACGCTATTGGTCATCATGCCAGCTGCACGCTCGCGAACCTGGTTGATGAGGGCGATGGCATCGGTGGTATTGCCCGTCTGTGCGAGAGCCTCGGCACGCATCAGCAGCACGTCGGCATAACGGAAGACGATGCGATTCATCGATGTAGCCCATTGCGAGTCACACAGGAAGAGATAGACGTCAGTCAATGCGGGGTCAACATTCTGCTTCAGCGAGACATGGTAGCCATACGTACCACCTGAGCGGCTCCACGCATTGGTCTGGCTAATCATGAACGATGGGTTGTACATATAAGGAGTGCCTGGGACTCCTACCGTCACGAACAGACGGGGGTCAACGGTCTCGGCAGAGCCTACGGTGTAATCCTTGTCAGCAAAGGTATCAAGCATAGGCAGACCGTTGCTGTTGGTACGATAGGCGTTGACGAGATTGATTGACGGCTTGTAGAAGTCGCAACCGCTGTCGTGAACCTTAGGAATGCAGGGCACGATGAGGCGGTTCGAGAAGTTCAGGTTGCCATAGACGGTGTACTGCTCTTCGGGGCGGAAGTTGTTGTGCAAATCGGGTTCGAGACCGTAACCGTTGTAGAGGGCGGGGGCAGTGTATTCGAGCACCTTCTGCAGGTCTTCGGCATTGATGGCGGTCACCTGGTTCGTGTTGGTGTCGTCCTGATGGTAAGCCTTATAGAGGTAGACCTTTGCGAGGAATGCGGCGCAGGCGGCACTTGTGGGACGGCCCTTGTCGGTCTGTGTGGCAGGGAGTACCTTATAGGCCTCCTCGAGGTCGTTGATGATCTGCTGCCAGCCCTCGTCGTTGGTGTACTCGGTATTCGAGAGGTTGTTGTAGTCCTCCTCAGTCATATTGGGTTTGTTCACAAACGGAATTTTCTTGAACAGGCGCTTCAACTGGAAGTGACCATAGGCGCGGAGGAACTTCATTTCGGCGGTGCGCTGTTGGATCATTTTGTTCTCTTGGTCGGCAGTGGCCAGAATGTCGAGCGACAGATTGACACGCGACAGATATTGATAGAATTTCTCCCAGATACTGTTGAAGGGCCATTCCTTGGGTGTGACGCCAACGCTCATCTCCAAGCGATGGAACGGTTCGCCGTCTGAGAAGTTCGAACCGCCTACGTATGCATCGTCCGAACGGGTGTCATAGTTCCAGAGCGAGAACGAGGCGTTCATGTCCTCAATGGAGAGCAGTCCGGCGTAAGCGGAAATCAGTACGTTGTCGATATACTCAGGTTTCTTTACCTCGTCCTGAGTCAGTGTGGCCTGTGGCACCTGCTCTTCCAAGAACTTGTCGCAGCTCATCAATCCACAGATAACGCTGACTATGCAGATAAATTTAATATATGTCGTTTTCATAATTCTCAATTTTCTAATCGTCAATCATCAAATAATTAAAATCCTACGTTCACACCGAAGGTGAGGTTGAGGGGAATGGGATAGCCGAAGCCCGGATTCTCAGGGTCGTTGCCAGTAAACTTACTGCTCTTAATCGTAATCAGGTTCTGGGCAGAAGCATAGAGACGGATGCGGTCCATGTGGAGTTTGTCGGTCACCTTCTTGGGCATGTTATAGCCCAACTGAATGGTGCGCAGCTTGGCATAACTTCCATTCTCGATGTAGTAGCTGCTGACGCGACCCTCGTTATTCGTATCGCTCGTGGTGAGCGCGGGGATGTTGCTGTCATAATTGAGCGGTGTCCAGGCGTCGAGCACACGAACACCCTTGTTCAGGTAAGGAACGTTGATGGCTGAGTTTGCCCAGAAATCGGTCTGCGACTTGTAGCCGCGGCAGTCGACATCAACACCCTGCACCCCCTGCCAGAACATCGTCAGGTCGAAGTTCTTGTACTGAAGATAGATGTTCAGACCCCATGTGAAGTCGGGTGTCGGGTCGTAGATCCAGTCTTGGTCTTCTACCGTGATAAAGCCATCGCCGTTCAAATCCTTATAGCGGATACGACCGATGCCTGCGCCCTCTTGCTTGGCGTGGTTATCAATCTCCTCCTGGCTCTTGAAAAGTCCGTCTGCGATATAGCCCACCTGTGAGAACATGGCATGGCCCACGACGCTCTTCACGCCATTACCACCGTACTTGCCGTTGGCAGCGACGGTCTCGGGCAACTTCGTAATCTCGTTCGTGTACTTACTGATATTTCCGTTGATATCCCATGAGAAACCGTTGGCCAGACGATGGCGATAGCCCAGCGACAATTCCCAACCGTTGTTCTTTACTTCACCGGCATTGATCCACTGACCAGAGCCCTCACCCATGGCACCAATACCCTCCATGAAGAGTAGGATGTCGGTAGTCTTCTTGTTAAACCAGTCGAACGAACCGTATATTTCGTTTCTCAGTAAGGCGAAGTCCACACCGATGTTGTGCTGTGTCGTCGTCTCCCACTTGATGTCGTCGTTACCACGCTGGTTACGCACGTAACCATTGGCGAGGTCATAACCACCATTGCGTCCGGCGATGTCGTACGACGTTCCTGCCTTTCCTGATCCCCAGAGACCCGTAGAAACTGCTGACTCATAGAGCGTGTAGCGGGCAGTGTTGGCAATTTCCTGATTACCGGTCTGTCCCCACGAGTAGCGCACCTTCAAATTGTCAAGCCACGTCAGCTTCTCCATGAACTTCTCCTGCGAGATACGCCAGCCGGCACTAACCGACGGGAATGTACCGTACTGGTTCTCACTGCCGAAGCGGCTCGAACCGTCGCGACGGATGGTGAACGAAGCCAAGTATTTGTCATCGTAGGTGTAGTTTGCCTTACCGAAGAACGACACCAGAGAGAATCCGTCGCCGCTGCCTTCGGCCAACTGCTTGCCAGCACCTGCCGAGGGCCACATATAGTCGGTGTTCAAAATGGCATACTCGTAGCGCTTCGCACTGTTCCATTTATAGTCCTGGCGGTTCAACTCCATACCAATCATGGCGTCACCACGATGCTTGCCGATTTCGAGATTGTAGGTGGCAATGGCATTCCACATCCAGCGCATCCAGTGCTCTTGTTTATCCTCCACGGCCGAGTCAGTGCGCATCACCTTACCATTGGCTATCGGGTAGGTGAAGAATCGCTGCTCCTTCTGCGTATAGTCCATACCGAGGGTGGTGCGGATCATGAAATTCTTGAACGGCGTAATGCTCAGGTGAGCATCGCCGAACATGCGCCACTGGGTATATTCGTTATCCTTGGCATTGTCAATCATGCTCAACGGGTTCTCACGCTCCGAATAGGCACCCAGGGCCTGTGCGTATTTGCCGTTCTCAGCATAGATGGGGAAGTTGGGGTTGAACTCCAGTGCGTGCTCCAACACACCTCCGGGAGCGTCAACACCCTTTGTGCGGTTGATGGTAAAGTTCTCGCCGATGGTCACCAGACCATCCACAAGCTTATAATCGCTGTTGGCACGAGCCGACAAGCGGTTAAACCACGTATCCTTGATGGTTCCCTGATTGTCGTAGTAACCCAGTGAGAAGAACGAGTTGCCCTTCTCCGAGCCGTTGCTGATAGAGAGGTTATACTGCTGAACGATACCTGTACGCGTTACCTCGTTGAACCAGTCGGTATCACCCGTGCGCACTGTGCCGTTCTCGTCAAGGAACATATTCATCGTCATGCCGTTCAATACTGGATAGCCCAGCTTGTCGTAGCTCCAGTCGTAGTTATAACCGAGGTTGTTGTTCGAGGGATTGACGCCATCGTTCACGCAAGCCTGCCAGTATGCACGGCCCCACTCATTGGCGTTCATCGTCTCAATCTTATTCGTATAGAACGATGCTGCCACGCTTCCGTCGAAAGCAACCTTCACCTTGCCGTCCTTACCCTTCTTGGTGGTGATGATGATGACACCGTTGGCAGCACGCGAACCGTAGATAGAGGCCGAAGCGGCATCCTTCAATATCTGGATGCTCTCGATATCGTTGCCGTTCAGTTCGTGCATACCAGCCTTCGTGGGCACACCATCGATGATGTACAACGGGTCGTTATCATTCAGCGTTCCCACACCACGGATGCGAACCGTCGCTGCACCGCTCGGGTTACCGTCGGCCTGGATGTTCATGCCTGGCACGCGACCCTGCAGGGCCTTCATTGGGTTGTTCTCGTTCTGCTTGGCCATCTCATCGACGCTCACCGTCGATATGGCACCAGTCAGGTCGGCCTTACGCTGGGTGGTATAACCCGTCACCACCACCTCATTCAGCGTCTGTGCATCGGCTTCCATCTTGACCTCCATGCCGTTCTTGGCAGGCAACTCAACAGTTTTGTAGCCGATGTAGGTAAATACCAACGTCTTGCCGGCCTCTACCTTCAGCTTGAAGTTACCGTCGAAGTCGGTCACCGCACCATTGGTCGTGCCCTTCTCCATAACTGTCGCACCAATGACCGGCCCCATGTCGTCGGTCACCGTACCAGTGATTTCCTGTTGCGCGTACATTATTGTACACAGCATCGTTGCCAGGAAACTCAGAATGAATCGTTTCGCTTGTTTCATTTGCATTACGTTTTTAGTTGTTAATACTGTTTGCGTTAAAATTTCTGCTACAAAAGTACAAACAAAACTAATATGTATATGAAAAATATCGTTCATCCCGTGCAAAATATGTTTCAATGTAACATGATTGCGATAGAATGAACGATAATTCTTATTGTTACGAGCATTTTTTATTGTTTTCGTGCGTCGCCAGGCAACATACCATAGGTTTCCTTGAAACATTTGGTAAAGTAGCTGGGGGCAGTGAAACCTACGTCGTAGGCTATCTCGCTGACACTCTTATCGGTAGTGATCAACAGCTGATAGGCTCGGTTGAGGCGAGCGGTACGCAGCAATTCAACAGGTGACGAGCCAGTAACGGCCTTCACCTTGCGGTAGAGCTGAACGCGACTGAGGTTCATGTCAGCAGCCAAGTCTTCGACGCTGACGTTACTGTCGTCCAAACGGCGCTCAACCACCTCCTTGAAGCACGTGATGAAATGCGAAACGGCTGCAGGCTCGACGTCCTCAGCGTCTGCTGATTCTTCTGAAGCTGCCGGTATCTCTGATTCCTCTGAATTCTCTGGGGTTACTTCAGGTTCGGGCATATTCCACAAAGTATTGACAACGCGTTCGTGTTGTAGGGCTATCTTGCGGAGATGGTAGAGATAGAAGAGCACAAGTACGACAACGAGCAGGATAATAAATGCGATGGCCAGCCAATTGATGACGCGCTGGGTGCCGAGTTTGTGCAGATAGCTGTCGGCCTTACTATGCAGCAGGTCGAGTTGTGACGCCTGTCGCATGATTTCCTCGCTTTCCATCAACAGCACTTTTGCATTGTCGCTTGTCACCAAGGCCGACATCAGCATGGTTTCCTTCTCGTAAGGCTTCCCTTCGAGAATATTAACGGCCAACTCGATAATCTGATCACCATGAGTAGGATAGATATACGAAGCGTCAAGCAAAGAGTCACGCACAAGTTGTATACCGCCATTCTCACCCGGTAGGCCGTCGATGCCACAAAATAAAGGTGAGAGGTGAGAGGTAAGAGGTAAGAAAGCCTTGCGGGCACCCATAGCCGTGCGGTCGTTGGCACCAAACACGAGGTCTACGCGTACATCTTGATGATTGGCGAGCCATTGTCGGGTGGTTTCGTAGGCTGTCGGTTCCGTCCAGTCGCCCTGCAATGAGGCTACCACCTGAATGCCGGGTGACTGTTTGATAGCGTCCATGAAGCCATTGTGACGCTCGATGGATGGTGACGAGCCTTCCAGGCCTTTGATTTCCATCACATGACCCTGTCCGTGAAGTCGCGCAACGATGTATTCGCCCATGACGCGCCCCATCTCGTAGTTGTCGGCACTGATGAAAGCGGTATATTTCTGTGAATTGGTCTTACGCTCGAAGACGATGACGGGAATGCCCTTGTCGTAGGCCCGGTCGATGGCGGGAGAGATGGTCTGCACCTGGTTTGGGGCCACAATGAGCAGGTCGATACCGCTATTGACCAGGCTGTCAATCTGCTGCACCTGCCGTTCGTCGCTGTCGTAGGCAGCAGCAAACTTCAGCTCCACACCATCGTGGAAATAAGCACCCATGCGCAGCTCGGCATTCTGCTTGTCGCGCCAGATGTCCTCAGAACATTGGGATACACCTATGATGTATTTCGCTTGTTTGTGAGAGCATCCCACAAACACAAGCCCCAAAGCCAACACTGTCACGGTTGTTAGTAGTCGTTTCATAAGCCAGTACAAAATAGTTGTGAGGGCAAAGATAGTAATATTTTTTGAAATAGCAAGCGTTTTCGCACAAAAAAAACGTCCAGACAGTCATTTTCAGGCTATCCGGACGGATTCAGGTATAAAGATTTCCGTTTATTTCACCTTTGCCACCAGTGCATCAGGATAGGTTGGCATGGCACCGTTCTGGGTGCAGACGTATGCCGACACCTCGACGGCGATGCGGTGAGCCTCCTCCATGGGTTTGCCGTTGAGGATAGCAGCACAGAACGAACCCGTAAACGAGTCGCCGGCGCCCACCGTGTCTGCTACCGTCACCTTTGGTGTCTCCTGGAACGATGTCAGCCCTGGGGCAAAGACATACGAGCCGTTGGTGCCACAGGTCAGCACGAGCATCTTCAACTGGTACTCAGCGAGTATCTTCTCGCAGATGCCTCGCATGTCAAGGTCGTCGTAGCCATACATACGCTTGATGACCACTAATTCTTCGTCGTTGATCTTCAGGATGTTGCAACGCTTGAACGACTCTTCGATGACATCCTTCGTATAGAACTGCTGGCGCAGGTTGATATCGAAAATCTTCAGGCAGTCCTCAGGGGTATCGTCTATGAACTGACGGATGGTTGCCCACGACACCACATTGCGCTGGGCCAAAGAGCCGAAGCATACGGCACGTGCATTTTTGGCCACTTCTGCAATCTCAGCGGTATAAGGGATATTGTCCCAAGCCACGTTCTCCTTGATTTCGTATGTGGGAATACCATCGCCAGAGAGCGTTACCTGCACGGTTCCAGTGGGATATTTCACACGGGGCATCAGGTAGTTCAGCGAGTGTTCTTTCAATGCTTCGATAGTTTCGTCGGCCAGTGCGTCCTCGCCCAATGCGCTGACAGCCAGTGTCTGGAGTCCGAACTGTCCGGCATGATAAGCAAAGTTGGCAGGTGCGCCACCCAGTTTCTTTCCTTCGGGAAGTACATCCCACAGTGCCTCTCCGAGGCCTACTACATAACGTTTGTTCATATGATTCTTGTTTTTAGCGTTTGATTCTTGGAATATAGGTAAACAGATAGATAACACCAATGGCCATGACGGCAACGGCACCGGCCTGTCCCATGGCATCGCTCATGACACCCATGATGAGTGGGAAGATGGTTCCACCGAACAGTCCCATAATCATCAGACCCGAGACCTCGTTCTGCTTGTCGGGCACCGAGAGCAATGCCTCGGAGAATGCCATTGAGAAAATGTTCGAGTTGCCGTAACCTACGAGTGCGATAGCGGTATAGAGCACCATCTTCGACTCGCCGCCAAACATCAGCGCCATCGATGCTGCCATCAGACACACGCTGATGATAAAGAACCAACGCGTCTTCATGACACGCAGGAAGAACGAGCCCGTCAGAGCACCAATAGTACGGAAGATGAAGTAGAGCGAGGTGGCGAAGGCAGCCTCATTGAGCGTCATACCCACACGCTCCATCAGCAGTTTCGGGGCGGTGGTATTCGTACCTACGTCGATACCTACGTGACACATGATGCCAAAGAACGACAGCAGCACGATGGGCTTCGACAACAGACGGATACAGTCCATGAACGACGACGACTTGCCTTCCTGCATTTCCTCTTGAATCGGTGTCACCCACAGCAGCAGGGTGGCCAATACACCTACTACAAAATAGACGATAAACAATACACGCCAGTCGTAACCGAACGAAGGCATGGCTGCCGTGGCTCCCCACATAGCCAGATAGGGAGCGAGGAACGAGGCGATGGCCTTGACGAACTGTCCAAAAGTCAGGGTTGATGCCAGATTCTTATCACCGATAATCAGCATAGCCAGTGGGTTGATGCTGGTCTGCATCAGTGCGTTGCCGATGCCTAACAGCGAGAATGCTACGAGCATGATGGCAAACGAGCTGCCCAACAGTGGGATGAACAGTGACACCACCGTCACCACAAGCGACAGCAATACCGTATTCTTACGACCGATTTTGTTCATCAGCATACCTGTTGGTACACTGAAAATCAGGAACCAGAAGAACACCAGCGATGGGAAGATGTTTGCCACCGAATCTGTCAGACCTAAGTCTTCCTTCACATAGTTGGAGGCGATGCCCACCAGATCCACGAAGCCCATGCAGAAGAAGCAGAGCATCACTGGAATCAGAAAAATTGATTTGTTTTGATTACCCATAATATTTAATTTTCAATTTTCAATTATCAATTCTCAATTTGATAGATTGTAGCTTTGCCGCCTTTTACCTTAATCATATTATATGGTTCCGACGGGAATACCAGATTAGTCATAGCCATCTTGCCCTCAGCGTCGAAGACCTCAATACTGCAGCGGTCGATGAAGATGCGCAACTGCTTTATCTGTCCATACGTCGGTGCCTCTGTCACGCAGGGGAATGCCTCGCTGAAGCTTACATCGCCACTCGCGGTGCGGTCCATCGTGAATGTTTGTTTTCCTCCGTCGTATTTCATCACGACCTGTTCGCCCTTGGCATTCTGCAACACTATTTCAGACTGGCTCTTCGTGTCGACAACGATCTCGCAGGCCTCAGTTAGTTTCTTCACCTTTGCACCCCTCACGGCCAGCATCTCCTTCGAGGGCGTCACGCTGACGTAGGTCTCTTCGCCATGCTGGAACAGACCGAGATCGCGGGGAATGGAGTTGGCCGAGCGGAACTGCTTCGTGGGCACTTGGTTGGCGTACTGCCAGTTGCTCATCCATGCCAACACTACACGGCGGTTTTCCGGGGCATTATAGAACGATACCGTAGCATAGTGGTCCTTGCCGTAATCCAGCCATTTCGTCACCTTCGGCATCGACTCGCAAGTGAACTTCCTGCCGTCGAACTGACCCACAAAATACTGCGTGGCACTACCACCGAACGGTCCGCCTGGGTTGATGTTGCACAGCAGCACCCACTTACCATCAATTTTGAACAAGTCTGGACACTCCCACACACCACCGTGATTGCCATACTCCTTACCGAACGAACTCTCGTACTTCCAGTCCTTCAAATCTTTCGACGAATAGATACGCATCTCCTGTCCGGCAGCCAGTATCAGGTTCCATGCCTTGATGTCCTCATTCCAGAACGGACGCGGGTCGCGGAAGTCTGCCACATCGCTGGTGGTCAGCACGGGATTGCCGGCATATTTCTGGAACGTGCGACCGCCGTCCTTCGACACAGCTATCGACTGCGTTTGATGATGACCTGCCGACGTGTACATCGCTACCACCTCGTCACCATTTGTTACACACGACCCCGAGAAGATGCTGCCCAGCCAGTCGGCCTCGATAGCCGTGGGCTGTGCCTCCCAGTGTATAAGGTCGCGCGAGGTAGAATGTCCCCACGTCATGTTCTCCCACTGAGAACCGTAGGGGTTCCACTGGTAGTAGAGGTGCCACACACCATCCTTATAAAACATACCATTGGGATCGTTC
>CADCDY010000094.1 GCA_902800245.1 uncultured Prevotellaceae bacterium | reverse complement strand
GTCTTCGAACTCATTCGTGCCAAGTGCAACAAGATTCAGGCTTTGCCCCAGCAGGTGACGCTCATCATGAACAACCTGCCCGTGGGTTACTTCCGCGACCTGCAAATCATCAAGGAAGTATTCCTGCCTGCCTTCGACGAACTGAAGGACTGTCTCCAGATGGCTGCCTATATTATAAATAAGATAGAGGTACGCGCCGACATCCTCGACAACCCCATGTACGACCCGATGTTCTCTGTGGAAGAGGTGAACCGCCTCGCGTCGGAAGGCATGCCTTTCCGCGATGCCTACAAGAAGGTGGGGCTCGACATCGAGGCTGGCACTTTCCGCCCCAACAAGGATATCCATCACACCCACGAGGGCTCCATCGGCAACCTCTGCAACGACCGCATCAGCGCCCTGATGAGTTCGGTGCTCGAAGGTTTCGCCTTCGACCGTGTCACTAACGCCGAACAGAAACTTTTAAGTGAATAGGCCAATGAGTATTTCTGGAAAGATGCGTCATGGATTGCTGCTGTGCGTAGCATTCTTCACTCTTCACTCTTCACTCTTCACGCTCACGTCCTGCCAGGCTGAAGGCGAGTACTCTACGTGGCCCTGTCGTTTCACTTACGACAACAGCCTGCACCTCGATCCTACGCTCGCTTCGGCTATGAATATCGATTCCAGAGGCGTGTTCTGCAAGATATGGGATTCGAGCATGGGGGGACTCGTTCTCCACTTCCAAAGCAATCAGGGCGGCGATGTCACCCATCAGCAGGTAACGGAGCTGGAACGCCTGACGAATTACATCCTGGGTCTCAACAACGGCATCATCGTGGGCTTCCAGACATTCAACACCGCACCCAACGGAGGCTTTGTGGCCTACGACGTCCAGTGCCCCAACTGTGTTCGCCGCGAGAACAACACCATCAACCCCAAATATCCTGTCACAATGAGCACCAACGGCATTGCCACGTGTGGCAAATGCGGTAAGAAATACGACCTCAACAACGGCGGTCTCTGCCAGAATGGTGAGGAAGGTGACGTAGGTCTGCAGAAGTATCTGGCCTCTACGACAGGCCCCAACGGATTCCTCTCTGTAGGCACAAAACGATAAAAAAGTTCATTTTTCTTTGGTTCTTTGCTCACTTATTCGTATCTTTGCAGGCGAATTACGAAATTCGCCTGCGAGAATGGGCGGCACCTTGGCAAAAAGCAAGCTTTCTGCTCCCGGTTTGCACCATCCTTGCAAAGTCTGCTGCCGCGATGGTGGAATGGTAGACACGAGGGACTTAAAATCCCTTGGCCATAACGGCTGTGCGGGTTCGAGTCCCGCTCGCGGCACTACAAAACCGAGCTCACCAAACGATGGGCCCGATTTTTTTACTTGCCAGACCCGCCTACCCTTTCATCAGCCTTATTCGGCGGCGATTGGCGAAGGGACGGACGGCGAAATGAATCCAGAGACTCTTAGCGCTTTGCTCTATCAGGAGCTCGTCGAAGTCCTCCTGCGACTCATCCGCAATGTCAAGGAGTATACACGCATAGCGTATCGCCTGTTCCTTACCCAACACGTGGATATCCACCGCACAACCCGTCAGATGGTTCGACCCAGCCACACCACCCACAGCCTTGTTCACCGCCTCGCTCCTGTACCCGCTATTAATAATAATCGGCTCCTCACCAACACATCTTCCATCAGCCTTCAGACATCTTACATCCGCGTAGCGTCGATTATATTCACTGCGAAGCATCTCCAACCACCCGCAGAGTCGCTTCAAGTTCTCAACTTGTGCCTCGTTAGGCACGTTTTCAATTTTCGTATTCGTTTTGGTTAACTCCCCGAGCGTAAAGTGTGGCGATAAGCGAAATTGTTTGTTGATTTCTACGTTATTCATATTTTCCTTTTCTTATTTACATTAATCGGTGTACTGTTAGGGAATGCGATGCTATAGGCCGCGTCGAGGGCTTTCAGGTCTATTCTGTAGAAGCTGATGCCCAAACTGACGGCCACGATAGCTCGCAAGAGTTCACGGTGCTTGCGCGGATAGAGCGAGGGCGCAGGCAGTTCGTTCCAGCCTTCCTGTGGCTCTCCGTCGACGGTGGCCATGTGGCACACCTTCCAGATAACGTCGTCGGTAGCCTCCATGCCGAACCACGCTTTCAACACGTTGCGGATGCAGAAGCGCTTATACTGACCTCCGAGGAGCTGCCTCGTGCGCTCCAGCTTGCGCCAGAGCTGCACGAAACATTCCTGATTGTTTTCTACGTAAATCATATATTTTTATTTACATTAATTGCCATTAATCTGAACATTAATTTTTCATTAATGATAAATTATATGGACAATTACACGATAATTAATGTTTTAGACCAAACTTTTGCTTATACAATTCCGTCTTCACGTACCTGCCGCTCACCTCGTCATAGACGATATATCCGCGACTCTGCCAACTGCGCAATGTGCCGTCACCGCTACCGCTCTTGCCTTGCTGTTGGCGCATCTGGTAGTATTGTGGCTTGGTGAACTCATCGCTGAGCAACTCCAGCAAGTTCTGAGGACCTGACTGACGCTGAATCTCCACCTCTTCACGCAGCTCCTTCTCTAATTGCTGACCAAAATACAGCATTTTGCACCACAAATTATACTGCTGAGTCCAGCGGACGAAATCTGCAATCTCTTTTGACCACTTGTAGCCGTGAGCCACGTAGAGCACCATCCCTTTCAGCCAGGCAATCACGTTGGCACGATAGCTGAACACTCGGTAGGCCTCGCTTTCATAGAGCTTTGCAGCATCCTTGTTCTCCTGCTTCATGTCGAGAGAAAGCTTCTTTGACTGAGGACACTCAATCAGTCCGTTGGCAGCCTCCAGACGGTCGATGTAGGGCTTCAGCTCTGCGGCAAACGTGTGATCGTAGATGCCCAGAATGGGCTCCGTGTCGTCGTCATCTTCACCCCTGATGATAGTCGAGACATCCAGTCGGCTCACGGTACCGTCGTTTACCATCTTATAGAAGAACTTGCGGGCATTTGGCGGTGTCGTTGACGCGTTAAAGTTCCACCTTAAGGGGGCAATACCCGATACGCTGTCAGCACCTACGCGCTCCTGACCGGCATCAGAATTATCGAACGCCTTACGAATCAGCAGACCCACTTCATCCACCGTACCCTTCGACGTCACCTTCTTCAAACCCTCGATCTCATCAACAATCGTATAGATGAATCGCTGACCGTTGTTGTTGGCATCCACGATGCGCTGATTAAAAACAGCATCCGTCAGATTATCAATCAACATCTGAATACAAATATCGGTTGGTCGCGGGTCTTTCTTCTGCTTCGCACCCGGGTTCTTCTGTTTCCATTCCGCCTCGCGCTGGCGGTTGGGCTGGTCGCGCTGTTTGATGTCCTCCATGATGTACTCGATGGGCTTTTTGATGGTACCCTTACCGATACTCTGACGGCCAATCAAGATGTTCATAAAGGTGGCCTCATGCTCCACATTATCCCAGTAGCGGAACTTCACGCCGTGCAGGTGGGCACCCAGCCCAGGGAACACTGCATTGGCCACAGCGGGCTTGTAGAACCAGGGGACGTTCTTCGTCAACAGTCTGATCAACGGCGGCAACTTCTTGGGCATCGGTGGCGGCGTAGTCAATGTGCCGCCACAAGCCTTCACCGCCTGCTGCGACTTCAACGACTGCAGCACCTGCTTCAATCTGTAGGGCATCCCCTTGCGAGGCTCCTTCAGTGCATTCTCCAGCGTCTTGCGCCACTCAGCCAAATCCTCAGCAGTACACGTACCGTCAGGCTTTGCCCAATAGTTTGGGACAACCTGCATCAGTTGCTCTAAGGAGTACCCGCAAATAGAACGGATGGTGACAGCCAGTTCAAATGTCAGTGCATTGCGGTCGCCCTCTACTGGCTCCTTTCCACCATTGAACAGCTCCCAATACTTCGCAATGATGTCTTTGAACAACACCCCGTTGTACCTCGCCTCTGGGTCAAATGATGGCTGATGTTTGAGGTCTGATGTCTGAGGGGAAGCTTCTTGAGAACTGCAACACTGCGACGCTGCAACAATTTCAAAGATCTCATCGTCCAGGTAGATGAGTTCGGCTTCTGTCGTAGTAAAGAACACTCGGGTGATGTCCTTAGCTTGAGCATCATACTTCACGCCAAGCAGCTCGCTCGCCCATTTCAGGTTCTCCTCCTGACTGAGCTCTGGGCGACGACGGAACACCAGGTGGTAGCCCTTTGTCGCGCTCCGCTCCAGCATCTGCAGTCCTAGCGCATCTTTCTTGGCAAGCACCAGCTCGGGCACCTTCTCCATATGTTCGCTGAGCCACGCCTGTTGCTCCTCTGCCGACAGTTCCGTAGGCGCCTTGAAGTCGATGTCCATCCCCACCGTCGTACTCATGCGTTTGCTGCCCTTCAGCGTACCGTCCTCATTCGGCAGACACGAATAGTTCATCTGCACCAGACTCGCTTTCAGTGCCTCGTCACCCTGCCGTATCCTTGCTACGTTCTCCTTCTGGAACCCACCGTTCCTTAACTTCAGATACTCTGCCCTGCTGTGGACGGGGCGCATATATTTCACCCCATCCGTATTGATTACATGTACACTCATACTGTCTGCTGTTTCAAAATAAGTTCCCTTAATACCTTCTGCGCTATTACACTTGCCTGCCTTACCAGCTTCTCGGGCAACAGCTCCAACTGATCCTCGTCGAGCGAGAAAAAGAAGTAATACTTCTTGTCCTTACCGTGCGAAAACGAACTGTCGTCTTCCCTAAAGATAGGTTTGTTCTTGATGCGCTTGGGCTTCTCAGTCATATACACGTTGCCGTCACGCATGCCCTCCACCTTGAAAGTTCCTGAGAACGCGTCAAGTTCGACATCTTCGCAGCATTGAAAGTCTGCCGTATGAAGTCCGTTCTCCAACATGCCTAAGGTCATAAGACCATCAAGCGTTGCCTGTCTCTCTGTTGTAATAATAATCTTTTCCATTTTTGAGTCGATTTAAGCGAGAAGAAGGTTGGAATCTTTGCGCATTTACCCGGGAACATCCTCCTCACTTCAACTCAAATTGTTGTTGTTTTAAACACGAATTGCCATTAATTGCCCATTAATTTCTCATTAATGAATAATTATATGGTCAATTACATGATAATTAATGTTTTACTTTGTCACTTTCACGATGTCAGTAGCTAAGATTTCTTGGAACGTCTGCCCCTGATACTCGTGGGTAGAGAAACGAAGGGTGGCCACGACCACATCACCCTCGAAGAACCTGCACGCCGCCAAATTGCCCAGCATGGCGCACACATACTCGTTTTCAAACTTACCGCCCAGCTCCTTCAGCACAATGTTGCACTTCTGAATCTGACCAGCCTCACTTTTACTTGACTGTACGCTGAAGGCCTCGCCCTGGCGTACCACTTTTAAAATCTTTGTTTCCATTGGTTTTACCTTTTTACTTTTTTACCTTTTTACCTTTATCAGCAGGCCTCCCTGCCGTGTCCTTTGTATCAATAAGTTTGAGATCGCTCGCCAACCGCGTTTCCGCTGATTGACGATGCAAAGGTAGAATGCGATTTTGCGACTGAAAAACTATTTTTCAATCGCATTTTCAATCGCAAAACAAAATCGTCGGAAACTCCTTTATCTACACGGGAAAAAAGAAAATAAAAAAATATGCGACCGAACGTCCGTCAACGCTCAATCGCATTTCTCAATCGCATTTTCAGTTTATCAAAGGCTATTTTTCTGACCGCCCTACATACTCCAACACCCAGTCGGCATAGGGCTCTTGCCGGCACTGGCCCATATATTTGCTGAACGTCCGGTAGTTGTCACACACATTCGCACTACGCGCAATACTGTCCATGCTGCCCTTGATGACGCCACCCTCCTTCAGCAATCCCAGCAGGCAACCGCGGATATAGTCCTGACGCTTATCCTTACCCCATTCCGTAGCAATAAAATCCTTGTGCTCCGATCGCATCAGCGCATTGACCAGCCCCTCGGTCCATTGGCCGTCGAAACGCTTGTCGGTGCGGTGTATCTCGAACCACTCCTCGGCCAACAACGCCTTCAGGTTCTTTGCCGGCGCAAAATAGTTCAGCTGGGGATTCAGGGCATCGGCACCAGGCATCTCCGATTCCAACAGCCGGCGACGCTCCTGCTGAACCATATCAATCTTGTGCAGATATTTCAGCAAGTTCGTACGGTGCGACTTGGCATTCTCCTCGTGGCCATCCTGCCAGTCAACCATCTTCCGCAATTCGGAATAGTACCTGTAGGCCGTCTTCTTGAAGGGATTGTCGTCGGGCAACAGGTCGAAGTCCAACTCGTTCGGATAGCGCGTGGCACGACGCACGTGTTCAACCCTCGACGTCAGCACGCCCTTCTCGAAAATGCGCACAACCTTCTCCAGCCGATAGTCCTCGATATCCTCCATACTCGGCGTGCCGTAACACACAGAGTCCTTCCAGTCCGTATATTTCCCCCTGGCTCTCTGAGCCGTGCCTGAGTTCAGATAGCGCTTCTTCTCCTGCTCATACAGTCGCGCGTATTCATCATTATTACGGTGGCGAGCCAGTTGGGCGGCTATTTTCAACATCACGTCACTCAACACGACCAAAGTATCGTTCACCCCCTGCGTCGCTTCCTGCAAAGCGTCGTTTGGTGCCGTCAGCACCATCGTCAGTACCCGCTCGCCCATTTCGGTGTAGTCAATATCCGTATCGGCATCCAGCACAGCCTCCTGACGAACACGTTCCAGCACCTCCTTCTGCAACGTCTCCGCCACCTCCATGATGTCCGCCACCATGCCCATCAGCCAGTATCTCGTACCCGCCGAGGGGCGTTCAGTCCTCATTCGCTCTACCTTCTCGAACAAGGTATCCAATTATAGTCAAAATTTTTTATTTCGTCGCTTTTTTAACGGCGAAAACGGTCGCAAAGTTACTAATAATTTTCCGAATAACGTGTCGAAAATCCTGTGTATTTTTCACGATTTTCATCCTTCCGTAGTTAAGGTTTGTTAAGCCATTTTGTCCCCTTTTCCTAACCATCAATCCATCAACCACTTGCCCCCGATTCCTTCAACCTTTCCACCAAGAGCAACACGGAAGGGACCGGTTTCAATGCTGTTTTTTCGTCGTTTTGCTTGTTATTTCATTTTTTATTTGTATTTTTGCACCGGAATAAATAAATCGAGATATGACAGCAATACAGATGAATGCCGAACTGCTCCGTAACATGAGCATCATAGCAGAGGACGAAAACCTGCTGAGGCGTGCAGCAAAATATCTGCGCAAGCTGGTAGCAGAGAAGGAAGACCCGACGTTGATGACGAAGGATGAATTCTTTGCCCGTGTAGATAAAGCCGAGAAAGAAATCGCTGAGGGTAAAGGTATCACCTTTACGAATAAAGACGACATGAATGCCTGGCTAAATTCGCTCTGATGAAATACGCTATTACCTTTGCTCCCGAAGCTCAAGAGGTGGACGTGCTCTCTGCCTACGGCCATTATAACGACAAGTAAGCGCTGTCAGCTACCTCTGCCATCTCAAAAGTACACAAAAGGAACCGTCCCTTTTGTGTACCGCAAATCTTTCAATGTTTAACACTATTTAATAGTGTGGAGCGACACCCTTTTATAAAATTCTTTGTACCTTTGCAGCCCGAATAGAATATCAAACAAATTTTAATCATAAACTAATTAAGCGTATGACAACAAAGAGAAATTATGAGAAGCCGACGACGAAGGTCGTCGAGTTGAGACAGACCGGAATACTGATGTACAGCGACGGTAACGGTGGCGGCATGCCCGGCGGCCAGCCAGGACAACCCTTCTGACCCAGGCGCCACAGGAGAGAACAGAAACAAGTAATGAACATTCAAATAATAATCAACAATGAACATCAAACATCTATTCTACCCGCTGTCAATCGCAATGGCAGCGATGACGATGACGTCCTGCAGCAGCGATGACGACGCGGCCGTAGAGGCCGGAGTGACAGGCACATTCCAGGTGAGCATCAACGTGGGACCAGCCGCACAGACCCGCGCCATCAGCGTGGGCGGCAACGACGGCCACACGCTCTACACCAACTGGGACAAGAATGACGAGGTTCAGGTGGTGAAGGAGGGTGCAACCACCATAGCCGGCACACTGACCGCCAACGTAAGCGCGGGCAACTCGGCCTACGCCACACTGACGGGTGAACTCACAGGCACCTTCGCCGCTGGCGACAAAGTGACGCTCCACTACCACACTGCCAGTCTGGACTACACTGGTCAGAAGGGCACGATAGCCGACGTATCGACCAGCAAGAGCTACCTCACAGCCACATCGACCGTGAAGCAGATAGGTCAAACTACGGGAACGGTTAAGGACGAAACTAACAATTACCTAGTGATGAGCGATGCCGCCTACGAAGCCCAGCAGGCCTACCTCGACATCACATTCGCCGACGGCGCAGGCCATGCCCTCGCCATCACCAAGCTCGAAGTATGGACCAGCGAGGGCAAGCTGGTGAAGACCGCGCCACTCGACGGCCAGACGGTCTACGCCACCGACGCCAGTCCGCTGACCATCACACCCGATGCTGCCACCGACCACTTCTTCCTAGCCCTGCGCGATGAGGCCGGCACCAGCAACACCATCTACTTCAAGGCCACCACTGCCGGTGATACATACATCTACAGGCAGAATCTGGAGCTCAAGTACGGCGAATACTACTACGCCGCTAGCCCCAAGGCCATGATGATAAACCCCAATAGTAGTACGAAAAACTACATTTGGAATACTCCTACTGAAGAGTAACTAACCCTCTATTACGAAGAAAACAATGAAAAAGACAATGAGATATATTAGTATTGCAGCCCTCGCACTGGTGGGCGCAGTAATGACTGGCTGTTCGAAAGATGACGTCATGGCCATCGACAAGCAGCAGCAGACTGATGACACAAGTAAAAAAACAGTAATCATGACCACTACCGTGGGGCTGAACGCCGCTGCAAAAACGCGTGCACTGACTGGCGAAGGCGTTAAGACATTTGCCGTCGGCGAGCAGATGGCTATTGTTTACAGCAACGGAAGTGGCATGGTAAAGGCTGTGAGCCTTCCCCTCAAAGCAGACGATATCAAGGATGCCGGCACAAGTGCATCATTTACCTTCGCCCTTGAAACACCTGACAAGACGATAGATGTAACTTACATTTATCCTGCATCTATGGCGAGGGCTGACGGCTCCATCAACTACGATGCCCTTGCTAATCAGGACGGTACTCTGGCAAGCCTTGCCAGCAATCTTGACTTGGCTACTTATGAAGGAGAGTGGCTAGGCGAAAATCTTCCAAGTTGTACGCTCGAAAACCAGCTCGCCATCCTTGCTCTTACCCTCAAGGACAGCGATGGAGCCAACGAAATTACTGGTGACGTTACTGATGTAACAGTTAAGGCAGATGAGGATACTTATACAGTAAACCGTTCGGCTGCTGCAGGTCCTATCTATGTTGCTATTAAGCCTATAGCTTCAAAGAACGTTGTGGTTACAACCACCGGTGGCTCAAAGGACTATGTTAAGCTATTGACTGAAAAGACCTACGCATCCGGCAATGGCTATAGTGTAAGTTGGAGGATGACTCCTATTATTCCTTTTACAGAAGCTACTGCCAATGACGTTGGCAGGGTGATTGCTATCGACGGTAAAGTCTACGACAATACAACCATTGCTGAAGCGGTAAACGCCCCAGCAGTTGCAATAATTTCATACGTAGGCAATTCAGGTGACGTAGGAGTTGGGTGGTACAGAGGTCTTGCTATTGGCATGAGAGACTACACCGGTGGCCGCGTTGTTTGGGACGATGCCGCAAGTGTTGCTGAGAGCAATAACGGCACCGTGGTTCCAGGCGGCACCAGTGGCTGGTTCTTGCCGTCTGTAGCCCAGTTAGGCAAGGTTTGTCAGGGACTTGCAACCAAGAAAAAAGGTATTGCAGTTACTGCAGAACTCTCAGTATTGGAAAACAGTGATTACACATATACTAACTTGAATAGTATCATTACCGGTGCAGGTGGTAGAGGTTTTGTAGATAGAGCCTATTGTACAAGTACAGCATCCTATGAAACCACTGCGTGGTATTTTAATTTCAGGAATGGTATGCTTAGTGATAAGCCGAAGAAGGATTTAGGCGACGTTCGCTCTGTCATTGCTTTCTAATTCTGGTCTTGGGGACAGAGGCGTCTGGGGTGAGATCTGGAGTCGTTGATCTGTTCCCCAAAGATAAGAAAGGAACGGGGACCAGTCCCCTAGGATCATGGGGTCGGTTCTACTGATCACTTTTTGAAGTTTCTGTATTACACATCGTTCTTAACTCCCTATGATCCAACATCCAAATTTTCAAAGTAAAAAATGATCAGTAGAACCGACCCCCATGATCCGCCAAGAAACACCGTTTGGTGTATCGCATTTTCGAGACAGAGGTCTACGTGGACGTGCTCTCTGCCTACGGCCATTATAACGACAAGTAAGCGCTGTCAGTATCTGTCCCTCTGCCATCTCAAAAGTACACAAAAGGAACCGTCCCTTTTGTGTACGTAATGGTTAAAATCTTTATTGTATTCTGTTATCACGTAACTATTTATCCCAACAAGTCATCATAGTCTGGTACCTGCTCGGGCGGTGTAGCACTTGCCTGAAGCAGGCATGTCTTGTGGCGCAGTTCGACTACTCTGAATGATGGCTTCATATATTTCTTTTTCATTGCTGTGTCCTCCTTACTTGATTACAATCTTTTTTCCGTTGTTGATATAGATGCCCTTCGTGCTGGGCTGGCCGCTGAGGCGGACGCCGTCGAGGGTGTACCATGCCTCGCTGTCGAACGACACCTCGCCCGTCGTGGTGTCGAGGGTGCCGATGGCGGTAGTCTCGCCGCTGGCCGAGACGAGTTTCACGGTGATGCGCTGCGGCAGTTCTGTGTCGTCATTCGTTGCTGCACGGGTCAGGGCACGGGCATTGTTGGGTATCGAACCTTTCCACTTCAGGTAGGCGCACATCGGGCGGATTTTCGCTCCAGAGGCCACACGGACAAAGTCACCCACGTGGATGCCTGTCTTCTCAACGGCTGCGAAGCCATAGACCTTGCCTATCTCGGCTTCACGCTCTGTGCTGTAGTCCTGGTCGCCAGTGTCGGAAGTCCACTTGATATACGAGTATGTTCCTATAAAGTCCCACAAATCGTCTTTTTCGTTAGAGTCTTCGCCCGCCGTGGTGGTGTTCAGCGTCACTGTGCCACCTTTCAGATCGAAGGTGATTTTATCGTCCGTCATGTGTCCGTTGGGCGCAATCAGGTATGGCGTGTTGGCTTTCAGCGGCGACGTAAATTCCGAAAGTGTTGCAACCCAATCCCCTTCTCCGTTATTCACTCCATCGAATTTGTAGAGTATGCCGCCATTCAGCGTCTGCCCTTCGCTCAGCGAGAACGGCAGCATCAGCGTAGCACACCTATCATAGGTGAACGTGCGGTTCAACGTCACGCTGTTCACCGTGATATTAACGGGGATGCTCACCGTCTCGAGCGATGTGCCGTCGAACTCGGCTGAGATGTTGCCGGAGCCGTCCTTTGTCAGCACGACACCCATGACGGGGCGCAGCGTCTTGCCGGCGATGGCGGTTATCTGTTCGCTGGTGAGCGTGCCAGTATAAATATTCCCGCCATCATCGACCAGCGTCTGGCCGTCGGCTACCTTGACGGCACCGTTGTAGCTCTCAGCGGTGATGTAGTCGGTGGCGTTGCTCAGGCCGAGGATGATGGTGCCGTTGTTGGAATAGATGCCAGGGTCGCTGGTACTGGTTACCTTGCCACCATTGATGGTGACGTTGCCGTCGGAGTAAATGCCGGTGGCGTTGACTGTGCCGCCGTTGATGGTGACACCGTCAACGACACGGATGCCAACATCGCTGATACTGGTGACAGTGAGAATGCCGGTGCCAAGAGCCTGGCCGTAAATGGTCAGGGGACCGTCGCCGTAGATGCCATGGTTATTGCCGCTTGCGGTCATCGTCTTGCCGTCTGCGAGGATGATGTTCACGTCGTCCCCGAGGGTAATCTGACCTGTGTAGTTCACATCTTCGTTCACCACATACCAGCCCGCAGCCAGCGTCGTCATGGTGTTGTCCAGCGGGATGGCAATGACATTCTCGTGCAGTGTGCCAGTGGCATCGACATACGAGGTGATGACGGCACGGTGCAGCGTTTTGCCGCCAATTGCGGTTCTTTGTTCGCCCGTCAGTGTGCCGCTGTAACCGTTCATACCATTGCTGGCCTCAGTGCCGTCGGTGAGGGCCTTGCCTTCGGCTATCTTCACGGCGCCAAATTTTGAACAATAACTGCTGGCCTGGATGAAGTCGGTGGCATTGCTGCAACTAAGGGTGATGTCGTTATCCGCATCAATGCCGCCTCCGCCTGAGCCCGTCGCTGTGAGCTGGCCGCCGCTGAAAGTGAAATCATTGTCGAAGTCGAAGCCTAGGAAATAATCCTCGCAGCGAATACCGATGTAGCCGCTTGCCGTGACCGTGGCGCCAGTCTGCACATAGTTGCCGACACGGACGGCTATACCAGAACTAGTAGTCGTAACGTTGAGCGCACCCGCGCCGCTGACGTTGAGCGTGTATTCGCTGTCGATACCACGATTGGAAGCGGTGTTGACGGTCATCGTCTTGCCGTCGGCAATGATGAGATGAGTATCGCCAAGGAGGTTGAGTGTGTGGTCGAAGGAGATGTCGCTATCCACCTTATACCATCCTCCGCCGAGGTCAGTCACCGTAGCGTCCGTCAGTGCTACCGCCGATGCCTCGTCAGCACCTCCGTTGAGGGCAGGGGCAAAGGTAACGGTGAGGTTGACGTACGTGCCGTCCTTCAGGTCATCAGGCACAGTGAGCGTGGCGGTCGTGCCGCTGATGGGCAATTTGATCCCGCTCGCAGTCGTACCACTGTTATTAGTATATCCGTATGCTACGCTTCTCGCAGCGTAACCGTCAGTAGGTGCAAGAGTCAGCACGACGCTGGCGCCCTTCTCCGACATTACGCCAAACGAAGTGCCGTCCGTTGCGCTCCTGTCGCCGCAAGTCACCGTACCACTGCCCGTCACGCTGACCATGACGGTCGATGGCAGGATGGTGAACTCCTTCTCCACATAGCCCAGCCATGCGTAGTCGCCTTGGAAGATGGCTCTCACCTTAGCCGTGCCGACATTTTCATTGTTCTCGTAGGAATATACATAGTCCGTGCCTTTGGTGAGGTTGAGCGAACCGGCGATGACGAGCGGCTCGGGGGTGATTTCGCTGCCAGTATAGGTCTGGTCGGGCACGACATCCATCTGACCGGCGGTTTTCAAGATAGATACCGACCATTTGCCGTTATCTGCCTCGGTCATAGTGATGTCGTAGTAGCCTGCCGTGGCCTCACCATCAAGTCTGAAGTTTGTCGGATTCCCCGAATTATAGAATGTCCCTGTGCCACCGGAATAGGGGATATCTGCAGCGTAGGTGTCGTTGTCTAACAAGAATCTGCTCTTATTCCTTATGATGCCGTAATCTACGTTTTTGTTCATATTCACAGTTGTTATACCGTCGTAGATGATGGCATCCGTTACCCAACCTTGACCATCCGACCAATGACTCCAAGTAAACTCCGTAGTGCCGTGAACGCTTTGCTCAAACACTGCACTGACCGTTACATTGCTCCTGGGCATAAAGAAGGTGTTACCCGTGGACTCAACGTCGTTATTCTGAGCGTCCTTTACAACAAGGCGGCTAAATATGTATCCGAAATCGGGCGTGGCAGTTATCGTCACATTCTCCATATACTTAGCCGTAGCAGCACCCGTCAACGTACCGTGCTCGATGCCATTGGCAATGGTAATGGTGTAGTCGTTATCATCCTTCGGTGTGATAACACGGCGGTTGCCGTCCTCGATGATGGTGAAGTAGTCAGACTTGTTAGCGGTCACATCGGTCTCAGTCTCGTTTTCAACATGCATATATGTCACGCTCTCGCTGATGCTCGATGCGTCAATCTGGTCGATACCATCGTAAATGGTGATAGTTCCTACAACTGCATGGCCATATAAATAGGCATGGCCTTTTCCAATGCCGTTGCCATTGTCTGTTCCGCCAATCGCCCTTACTGTTCCACCTTTAATGGTGATGTTGCCGAGCGTTGCCGTCTTGTCTGAATCGCCACCCCAGCACACACCTGTGCCGATACCAGCACCCTTGCCATTGCCAGTTGCCGTGATGTTTCCGCCTTCGATGACAATATGGCCACCCGTAGCGTCCACATCCCACGCACGGCTCAGACCGATACCTGCGGAATGTAAAGCGCCGTTTGCTGTCAGCGAGCCATCGCCCTTGATGGTAAGCGTAGTGCCTGAACCACCAACCTGAATGCCAGCCTTTTGGCTTGCACCCGTCACACTATTCGTGCCGACAAGGATAATCTCCGCTGTACCATTGCAGACGATGCCGCCTGTGATGGTGGAGTTCTTGAGGGTGATATTGGCTCCGTCGGCAATCGTCACGGTGTGGCTGGTCGAGCCTGTCAGTACATCGTTGTTGATAGCCGCGAAATCGCCGGGAGCATCCGTCAGGTCGATGTTGCTGCTGTGTTCGATGGTGGCCGTCACGGTTATGTCGGCTGTGCCTACGGTAACGCTGTAAATGCCGTTGGCATCGGGTTCAAGCGTGTTCGTGCCATCGGAAACGTTGGATGCAGCGCAGAGGAAACTGGCCTTGAAGTTGACGGTGGTTCCTGTGATGTACTTGCCGTTGGCGTCGGCTGCGTTCGTCGCGCCGACCACCTCCATGTTGGCGGGCAGGTTGACGGAGTAGGTCTGTAGCAGCGTTGCCGTCACGGTCACGTTGCCAGCGGGCATGGTGAAGGTGTAACTGCGGTTGCCAGCATCGGTCAGCGTCAGGTCGCTGGTGCCGTCGTTCACTTTGAGCGTCGAAGCATCAACCGACGTGCCGAGCGTCAGGGTGACGGTCTCGCCCGCAAAGGCATATTCCGTATTAAGCGTGATATTTGCTTTGAGGTCGTCGCTCATCGTAACGGTGTGGTTCAATGCCTTGGCGCGAACCTGACGTTGCGCACCTTCGCCCGTATCGTAGAACACGGCATCCTTGTCATCGCCGGTCACGATGTTACCGCCGCTTATGAAATTCACGGTGACAGAGCCGCTTGCAGAATTGCCTTTGCCGATGCACGCGCCTCCCTGAACGGGAGTGGCAACAATCTTCCTGATGCCGTCGGAGATATTGACGGTAATGCTGCAATCGCCGCCCATATAGCTGGAACCGATGCCCGCCGCATGGATGACGCCGCCGTTCAGGTTGATGGTGCTGGCTTTGCCTAGTATCCCGCCACCGATGCCGGCGCCGTAGCCTGCATTATCCTGAGCTGTTATGATGCCACCATTGATGGTGATGGTGCCGACGGTCGCTCCAGATTGACCGCCAGAGCCTATACCGGCCCCAACGTTACCCGTGGCATTGATTTTTCCGCCGTTGATGGTAATCGTTCCGGCAGCCGTGTTGTCCACACCGCCAATGCCTGCATTATATTGGTTATCGTTGGCTCCCGATGCCACGAGTGCTCCCATCGTCGCCTCGTCGTCCGTCTGCGCATAGATGTTCAGCGTCGCGTCGCTGCCAACGGTGATTCCCTTGCTGGCCGTCAGCGTCGCGTTGTTGGTGAGAATCAGGTTGACCGTGCCGCTTACGGTGATGCGGTCAGAGATGGTTGTATTGCTATTGACCACAAACCAGCCGCTGTTCCAAAAGGTTGAGCTGCTCTCTACAGTCGTATAGGTCGTGCATGACTGTTGTGTGCCAGTGGCATCCAAGTAGCTGATGCCGTCTGCCCACGCCGTCGTGGCGGTGACCGTCTGGATAAAAATGTAATGGTTTTCTTCATACCTTGTTAATGTTAAGTGATTAATTTGGCTGCAAAGGTACGAATAAGCGAGCAAAGAACCAAAGGTTTTTCTCTTTTTTTATCCTTGCATTATAGCCGCCCCTTATCGAGCTCACTGATAAAGTACACAAAAGGGACGGTTCCTTTTGTGTACATGGATACGAGCAGGCAGTTGGTATCAAGGACTATCTTCTTACTTGGCATATTTGTATGGTGTCCGCAGATGGGTTTTCATCACTTCCTCGTCCTTTTCTTTGTTCCACTGGCCAGTCTCCCATAGATGGTTCATCCCCTCCTCGGCCTTGCGAGCATAGTAGTCGCTCACCACCTGGTTCAGTTCTTCCAGCTCCTCCGTGGTCTTGATGTGCGCCAGGAGTTGGAGGAAGTCCATCTGTGCAGCATTCAGCCCAATTGTCTGTTCCATAAATTATCTGTTTATTGTTTCACGCTGCAAAGATACGAATAAGTGAGCAAAATACCAAATTAATTTGAGTATTTTCGAACGGAAGTATCTTCTCGCGCAGCGAAAAGATAGTGTTTTTTATTGATACTGCAAAATTTTCCGGCAAAAAACACCTTCGGGCGGGCGAGTGTCAGGGGGCGAAGAAGAATGAGGAAAAGGACACGAAAAAGATGTAAGAAGGAAGAGGGAAGATGTTAAAGGCGTACGCAGCCCTTATTCATGGCGAATTCATGGCCTTGAAGACTGAGCTCGCCTAGAGCATCCCATGAGAGGCCCATGAGAGGCCCATGAGCAAGCCATGAGCAAGCGTAGAGCAAACATTGAGATGTCGCTTACCTAAACAAATCGTCCATCACTACCGTATGTACAAAACTTCCACTATATTCATTGTAAGACAGGCCGTAAGTGGTCACAAGCACTGGATGAATAACCGTACGGCGATTGACCATCTCTGAGAGCACTATTTGGCGATGGGCCAGTTTCCGTTCATACGCTTTGCTTACTTTGTACTCATCACCGCAGAATTTCATTTCGCACATATTCACAACGTTGTCCTTGCGACTGATAAGCAAATCTATCTGCACCCCTTCTTTTTCATCATCGCCTCGCAAAGCCCAAGCCGATTGGGTGGAACTGACGCCCGCAATACCAAGAGCTGCCTTTATCTGCTGGATATGAACCAAACACACTTCCTCAAAAGAAATACCTCGCCAACTGATTACCGACTGTGATTGCTGACTGAGCATCCAGAAGTCAGGATTCATTTTGTCGTGACCTTCTACCCAGTATAGATAAAACAGGCAGAATGGATCTGACAGTTTGTAAGCTTCGTTGCGCTTACCTGCTCTAAAGGGGACATACTTCAGTATAAAGTCACTTGCTTCAAGAGCCTTCAGCATCTTGGTTGCCGACCCGCTGTCGTCAATACCAGTTTTCTGCAAAATCTCCTGACGGGTAAAGCCTGCATGCCTGGTGCTCAGTAACCCTACAATCTTTTTCATGTCGTTAGGATTACTAAAAACAGCGGAAAACAGTCTGTCGTATTCATCACGCAATTTGGCGCTGGTGGCAAAAAACAGTCTGTCTATGTTCTGGGCCAGGCTCATGCCTCTCTGAAAGTAACTGAGATAATAGGGAATTCCCCCCAATATCATATAGCTCTGCACAATATCATAACGCGACAGCTTAATGTTGCGACTCTGGAAAAATTCCTCACACTCCTTGAGCGTGAACGGAGTGAGTTTCACCTCGTAAGTAACACGGCCATAAAGACCACCGTGGTTGTTTATCAGATTATCTAGAATCCATGATGTAGCACTGCCACAAACTACTAGCATGAAATTGTGGCGATGACAAGCCCATCCGTTCCAAAATCCCTCCAAGGCTGTCACGAATCCGGAGCGTGGTGTATCCATCCAGGGCAACTCGTCAAGAAACACCACTTGTCGCTTGCCATCATCAATGGATTGAAGGTGCATCTCGAGCATAAAGAAAGCTTCCAACCACGATGTAGGACACTTACTCTTCTTCATGCCTTGCGACAATAGTGAATTATAGAAATGTCTCAACTGGTCTTTCAGCATACTGCGTCTCCCTTCGTCATCAATCGGCGACAGTCCTGCATGTCTGAAAGAAAGATGACCACCCAGCGTCTCGTCTATCAGATAGGTCTTTCCTACACGCCGCCGACCATACACAGCTACGAACTCTGCTCTTCCACTCTCATAGAGGTCTTTCAACTCCTGCTGTTCCTGCTTTCTTCCTATCAAATTGCTCATAAAACTTGCATTTATTTTTCTGCAAAAGTAGTGAAAATATAAATTCCAGAAAAATAAAAGCATGCAAAACTGCAAAATCTTTCATTTATTTAACGATTCAAACGACACGAAAAGATGTCTGAAGGCTGTTGCAGCGTTGACTTCGTCGACAACTGCTGGCGCTCGGCATAGCTGATGCAAGTATCACTCTGCAACTCGCTGTTGCAGCGTTGACTTCGTCGACAACTGCTGGCGCTCGGCATAGCTGATGCAAGTATCACTCTGCAACTCGCTGTTGCAGCGTTGCAGTGTTGCAGTTCTCGAGAAGCTATTCCCATACCCTAAAAATATTTCTATATTTATATATAAATATAGAGTTAATTTTTGACTTTCATACAACCTATTTTGGAACTGCAACACTGCAACACTGCAACAGCGAGTGTAGAACAAAGCTCGCTTTGATTCTGCCGAGCGCCAGCAGTTGTCGACGAAGTCAACACTGCAACTGCAACAAAAATTTTGGCGAAACATTCGTGAACCGCAATGAAAATTTCGTACCTTTGTGCTGTCAATGAATGAGACGAAAATGGCGCGGCAAGCAGGAAAAATTATCGCCCTGGCCAAGCAGAAAATTCTCCCTGGGCAGGCCGCAAAAACGAAGTCCTATCGGCGACAAAACAATAACCAATAAACAATAAACATTAACCATTAAAAATTCTTACAAACTATGGCACTGAAAGTAAAAGCGATTGAGAAGAAAATCAAGTTCACCAAGGATGAGAACGACCCCGGCGTGTGGCGCTACGTGATGAGCCCCGAGCTGTACACCCCGCTGACGCAGGCGAAGGTCATCAAGGAAGCTGCCCTGCGCAGCGGTGTGAGTCGAGGCGTGATGCAGGCCTGCTGGGATGCAGCCGGTGAGGTGATCAAGGCGTGGGCTACCGAGGGACACAGCGTGGCTCTGCCCGGACTGGGCACGATGCGCTTCGGTCTGCGCAGCAAGGCCGTGGAGGACGTGAACGACGTGAAGACCCGCAACGGCGAAGAGGTGAAGCGCGTGACCTCGACCTCCGGCGACGTGGAGGACAACGAGAATGGATCTACGGATTCAGGGAACAACGGAACCACGAATGGCGGTGGCGACAATGGTGGCAACTCCGGTGGTGGTGACAACGGTGGCGGCGAGAGCGGCGCAGACCAGAACTGATGGAGCAGCGAGCGCAATGCCGAGCGAGCTCGAACATTGCCGAGTCGCGACATCAGTCGACTGGAAGTCAACTGATCAAAGAGCGCCCTTCGGGGCGACTCTTTGGAATTGACAATTGACAATTGATAATTGACAATTAATAATTCACAATTCACAATTAACAATTCACAATTAATAATTCACAATTGACAATTATGAAGAAGCGTTTTATTGAGATTGCGGTGAAGGTTGTAGTAGCCGCACTCACAGCCTTCCTGACGGCCATCACAACGACCAGCTGTATGGGTCACGGACCGATTTCGCTTTAGACACCGTCCCTGAGATATTCTGTCCCCTAGTACAATAAAATACGAGAAAACGTTCATTTGCAGAGATTTTTGTTGCAATGAACGTTTTTTTTTATTGTATGAAACATAATTTATAGTATATAACGGGAAAAACACGTACCTTTGCAGCAGATTCAAATAATTATTGTAACTAAAAGCAAGATGATGAAAAAAGTGTTTTTAACTATTTTAGCCACAATCATGGTGGCGATGGCTCAGGCTCAGGTGACGCCGGTGGTGTTGGGCGACAAGCATGCAATGGTGCGAGTATCACAGCATACAAAGTACGTGCTGCTGCCCGTGCAGGAGTCGGAGGACATTGCGTCCATTGCCGTATTGAACGGCGGAAACGACATGGTGCAGCGGCTGAATGTGAAGCTGGCCATTGACCGCGTGGACTATTATGTGCCTTACGAGTTAAAGGGTGTCGCGCTGCTGGACATCGAGTTTCACGGTGACCGCCGCCAGAAGGGTGCCGTAGGCGAGTTTGTTTGCTGGAAAGAGATGAAGTTCTCCGACACGTTCGACACGACGAACCGCGAACGTTTCCGTCCTATTTATCATCACACGCCCGTGTATGGGTGGATGAACGATCCCAATGGTATGTTTTATAAGGATGGTGTGTGGCACCTCTACTACCAGTGGAACCCCTACGGTTCTCAGTGGGAGAACATGACGTGGGGACA
>CADCDY010000093.1 GCA_902800245.1 uncultured Prevotellaceae bacterium | reverse complement strand
TGAAAAAGGATACTATTAACAAAATCGTTCAGATCATCATTACGATCCTGACGGCCATCAGCTCAACCATCCTCGTACAGAGCTGTAAGATGTAAGAGGTGAGAGATTGCAGTGCAGTGCAGCCGGACGCTGACCTGCAGCCAAAATAATGGCAACATTTTCGTATTTTAGGGATTTCCCCCGACGAGTTTAGGGGAAATCCTTTTCGTATGCTCTTTTTTCTTCATAATTTTGCCGTCGAAAACAAGCGAGAACAGATAACTTGAATGTTGAACTCTTTAAATAAATAAGAATTATGAAGAAGATAATGATGACCCTGGTAGCAATGCTGACGATAGCAGCAACGGGCAAGGCTATGAGCTACGAGCAGGCAAGGAACGAGGCCCTGTTCCTGACGGACAAGATGGCCTACGAGCTGAACCTGACTGACGAACAGTACGAGGCCGCTTACGAAATCAACCTCGACTACCTGATGGGTGTGACCAGTTACGACGACGTGTACAGCACCTACTGGGAGCGCCGCAACCTGGATATGAGCTATATCCTGTTTGACTGGCAGTGGCAGGCTTTCTGCGCAGCCACCTACTTCTACCGCCCACTGTATTGGGACGGCGGTTACTGGCACTTCGCCATCTATGCACGCTATCCCCACCGCGACTACTTCTACTTCGGACGTCCGGTGTTCTATGCCAGCTATCGTGGCGGTCACGCCTGGCACGTTCATGGCGGTCACGGCTACTACTACGGCCATCGCGACCACTACCGCCCCGCAGGACGCAGCCATTTCGGCATGTTAGACCGTTGGAATCGCGGTGACTATCGCGGCCACCATTCCAATGGACAGCGCCACTCATCGACCCGCACAACGGCAGGCGACCGTCGCTTCGGACATCTGGATAATGGTAATCGCAGTAATCGCCCCAGTGGCAATCGTGACTATCGCGACAATCGCGGAAACAATCGTCCAAGCGGCAGCGGTAACAACGGCCGTTCCTTCGGCCACAGCGGTAGCGGTAGCAGTAGTAGCAGCAGTAGCAGCAGTAGCAACAGCAGCCGCCCCAGCATGAGCAACAGCAGAGCAACCTACAACCGTCCGCTCAGCAGCAGCGAGCGCTCAACCACCACGTCGCGCCTGTCGTCGTCCGACAGCCGTCCCGCCCGCAGCAGTGGCTCGTTCAGCAGCAGCCGCAGCAGTAGTGGTTCGTTCAGCAGCAGCGGCAGCAGCACACGCAGCAGCGGTTCATTCAGCGGAAGCCACAGCAGCGGCAGCCGTAGCGGAGGTTCCTTCAGCGGAGGCAGCCATTCCAGCAGCAGTGGCAGTCATGGCGGCAGTCACAGCAGCGGAGGCCGCTCGTTCGGCGGACGTCGTTAACACGCGCACCTCGGCATTCATCATGCGCTGCACCTCCCTCATCGGACACTGCGCATAGACAGCCAGAATAGCTTTATTGATAATTCCGTGACCAACGGCCACCACCCGCTTTCCAGGGTAGGTGGCCGTTATATGTAAGAGTAGCTGACGGGCACG
Source organism: uncultured Prevotellaceae bacterium (assembly GCA_902800245.1). GTDB lineage: Bacteria > Bacteroidota > Bacteroidia > Bacteroidales > Bacteroidaceae > Prevotella. The sequence continues at coordinate 30,957 of CADCDY010000093.1, read as the reverse complement.
CGTCAGCAGTGCTTCCTCGCTTTCAATGTCGTCGGGCCACACCTCGCCACGCAGCTCAGGGATGTAGCGACCTGTAAATCCGCCCCAGTCGCGTTCGCGCAGCAGCGGCGTAGTGACTACGGGCAAACCGTGAGGCGCAGCAATGATTTCCGCCGTCTGTATGGCTCGCCGCAGGTCGCTGGCAATGATGACATCGACGGGGTCCTCAGCCAACCGTTCGGCCACCTGCCGTGCCTGTTCCCTACCCCGTTCGTTCAGCTCACCCTGCGTCTGGCCCTGCATGATCTGGCGGGCGTTGTCCACCGTCTCGCCATGCCGCACCAGCAGGATAGTCGTCTCCCTTGCTGCGTCCATCGGTCAGCCAATGGTGATGGTGTATTTCGACATGAACGATGCCCCTGGCAGCAGGTGGTTCATCAGTGGCTTGTCCTTGAATTCACCCTTCCAGCCACGCGGATCGCCCAGGCCGTACCAAGGTTCGATACACACAAAGGGGGCGTGCTTGTCGTACGGACTCCAGAAGGCGATTACCGGCGTCTTGTAGTCGACGGTCACGGCTGGTTCGCCATTGGTATCCATCAGCATCGCACGGTGGGTCTGACACTTGTGGATCTTTACCGAGTCGTTGCGGAAGAAGTCGTTGGTAAGCTCCAGGATGCCCATGTCGGCCTCCAGCGCCACTTCCACCATATCGTTAGAACCGTCGGCATAGCTGCGCAGGGAATCCATCGGTTCCTCGTTGTCGAGCTTGATCATGCCCTCCATCTTGCCGCTGGGCAGGTTGAATGCCGGATGGCCGCCAATCTGGAAGTGTATCTCGCGGTTGTCGGTGTTCTCCACGTGCCAGATGACGTGCACGCTGTTGCCTTCCAGCCGGTAGGTGATGGCCAGATTGAAGCGGAAGGGATACACCTTCAGCGTCTCCTCCGAATCATGCAATGCCATCGTCACCTTATCCTCCGCCTGACTGATGACGGTGAAATCCGTGTCACGCGCAAAACCATGTCGCGGCAGGTGGTATTCCTTGCCGTCAACGACATACGTATCGTCGTTCACACTACACACGATGGGGAACAGTATCGGTGAATGTCTCGGCCATTCAGCCCCTGCCTGCCACATATACTCTCTGCCTTTGCAGTCTTTCACACTCTGGAGCTCAGCTCCCTTCTCAGCCACCTTGACGGTCAGCTCGTCGTTCTTCAGTTCTACCATATTTTTCTATTAGTTTTTAAGTATCGTCTGCAAAGGTAATACAAATCTGACGAAAAACCAAATATATTTGCGTTCTCTAAACAAAAAAATGCACGAAAAGAGAGAATTTTCAATTTTTATTCGTATATTTGCAGCGGTAAAATGCTAAAACTATACATCATATGAACGTAAACGAGAAATTTGTCATTACAGTTAACCGTGAACTCGGTAGTGGCGGACGTACAGTCGGCCGGAAGCTGGCAGAGAAGTTAGGTGTGGAATACTACGACAAGGCGCTTATCAAGGGCCTGCAGGAAAAGTACCACCTCAGTGTAGAGGCAATTGAAAAACTGAAAGGCCAGGAACAAGGCTGGTGGGCTGATTTCAAACGTAAGATGACGGACTCCTTCGTATATTCCAACTATTACATTCCAAAGCCAGGCGACGAGCCGGAACTGCTGGAAACCGACGAGGTGTTCAAGACGGAAACAGAGATCCTGAAAGGCATTGCCGCAGATGAATCATGCGTTGTGGCCGGCCGTAGCGGTTTCTACGTGTTCCGCGATCACCCCAATCACATGAGCATCCTCATCCAAGCCTCCATGGACTTCCGCGTAGAGCGCGTCTCGCGCAAGCAGGGCATGTCGCCTGAGGAAGCCCGCAAGGTCATTGACGACGTGGACAAGATGCGTGAGAACTATGTGAACAGGTACACGAAATCGTCACGCTACGACACCCGCAACTACGACCTCGTCATCTCGGCAGACGGAAAGACTGAGGACGAGATTGTTGAGTTCATCCTGCAGTATATGGGCAAATAGCACTGATTGCATACGAATAAAGAAAAGGGACGGTTCAGCGACCGTCCCTTACTTTATTTGTTTTCGTTCATATATTCACGTGGCGACATGCCATAGAATTTCTTGAAGATGGTAGAGAACGAGGCAGCGTTGTTAAACCCGCAGGCGTACATCACTTCAGTAATATTCATGTTGTGGGTAGCCAGTAGGTGGGCGGCCTGCTTAAGGCGAATATTACGAATGAAGTCGTGGGGCGTCTGACCAGTGAGTTCCTTCATCTTACGATGCAGGTGGACACGACTGATACCGACTTCCTCGGCAATGCTATCGACGCTGAGGTCGCTATTGCCAATGTTGCGGTTGATGACCTTCATAACGCGGTCAAGGAGTTGCTCATCAGGCGATTTCATTTTGACATCCTCGACTTGTTCCTCCAATTGATCGTTGCGGCCATACTTCAAGCGCAACATCTGATGGCTATGGATGAGATTAACGATGGTGCGTCGCAGAATATCCATATTGAAAGGTTTCATGATGTAGGCGTCGGCTCCCATCTCGAGACCTTCCAACTGGTCCTCATCACGGCTCTTGGCAGTGAGCAGGATGACGGGGATGTGGTTGGTAGCGGGATTGCTCTTGATTTTCTGACACATGGTGGTGCCGTCCATCTCGGGCATCATGATATCTGAGATGACGAGGTCGGGCAAAGTCTTCAACACAGTGGTAAGACCGGCCTTACCGTTCTCACAAGTGGTTATATCATAATCCGGCGACAGTTCAGTCTGGAGGAATTCAAGGATTTCCGAGTCGTCCTCGACGAGTACAATATGGTGGCGGCGACTGGCCTTGGGCAACTCAGCAGCGGCCTCGGGGGCACTGTCAGCGGTTTCTGCTTCTTCGATGAGGGTAGCAGGCTCAGTGGCTACGGGCGGAACGTCTTCGTCGATGATTTCCTCAGGTTTGAGGTGGGCATAGCCCAGCGGTATGGTGACGATGAACTCAGCGCCCTTTCCGTCATCGTTGTTCCGGGCTATGATGGTGCCATGGTGGAGTTCGACGAGCGAGCGTGTCAGGTCGAGCCCAATACCCGTACCAGTATTGCGGTCGTTGGCATGAGTGGGCGTCTGATAGAAGCGTTCGAAAATGCGCTCGAGCTTGTCGGCAGGAATGCCCTCACCGGTATCACGGATTCCAATGCGGACATTCTGTTGGTCGTGAGTCAGTGCGATGTTTACCTGTCCGCCAGCAGGCGTGAACTTGAAGGCATTGGAGAGGAGGTTGACGATGACCTTATCGAAATTGTCGCGGTCAATCCATACAGGCAACTCATCAGTATCATGGTCGAAGGTGAGCTGGATATTCTTTGCCTTAGCCTGTTGCGAGAAGAGGGTATAGATGTCGCCTACGAAGGATACGAGTTCAGTCTCACACATGTGCATCTGCATCTGACCTTTGTCTATCTTACGCAGGTCCATCATCTGGTTGATTAGTCCGAGAATACGTTCAGCATTGCGGCGGATAGTTTCATAAACGCTGCGGCGATGGACGTCGTCGTCCTGCTTGATGAGCGACATCAAGGGCGTAACGATAAGCGTCATTGGCGTGCGGATCTCGTGCGAGATGTTCATAAAGAACTTCAACTTGGCATCGGCCATTTCCTCAGCATGGATGTGTTCCTGCAAGCGCAAACGGTCCTGCTCCTTGCGGTGACGCTGATAACGGTAACGCAGGAAGAGGATGACGAGTGCGAGGATGTAGCAGGCATAGGCAAAGGGCGTGCGGTACCATGGTGCATGGATGACCACGCGGAAGCAACGCTCTGGGGTTGAAATGCCGTTTTGTTCGGCAACGACACAGAAGTCGTAGTTGCCCGGCGAGAGGTGGGAGAAAGTCATCTCGTTGACACCAGGCTGCATACGTACCCACTCCTCCTTATTGATGCGATAGCGATAGACGATATGCTCAGGATTGTCGTAGGTCAGCGTAGAGAGCTCGATACCAAAAGTATTGTCGCTGGAACTGAGCACAAACTGGTCGGCATTGATGACGGGAGTATTGACAACACGCCAGAAGCCGGACATGGTGGAGGGGGTGACGGGCTCGCCATTCACTGTAAAGCCTGTCAGCTTGATTTCAGCTTTCCACTCCTGTTGCTGGATGTCGTCAGGGTCGAACCACGTGATACCTGCCAGTCCGCCGAAAAACATACGACCATGGGGGGCTTTCCATGAGGCACCATCGCTAAACTCGTTGGACTGCAGACCATTGTCGACGAAATAGCTGTTGGTCTTGCCTGTCTTGGGGTCGAGACAGCACAGACCGTGGTCGGTACTGATCCACAGACGGCCCTTGTTGTCCTGCTCGATGGAGGCAATGCCGTTATCAGCGAGTCCACTCTCGAGGTCCCTAAGTTCCATCTTACGGGTCTTGGGGTCGTAACATTGCAGTCCGTCGTTGGTGCCGATATAAAGGATACCGCCAAACTCACGGGCGATACGTGTGGGGGTACCATAGTTCAGACAGTTTTCACCAAATGTCGATAACCAGTTCTCGGTCTTGATCTCCATTGCACAGAGTCCCATCGATGTGGCGCAATAGATGCGCTTCCCGTCGGGTGAGATGGATATCTGCGAGATATAGTCGTTGGCAATACTGTTTATTTTATGGTTTTCCTGGGCATTCTCCTTCTGGTTGTAGACCTTTATTTCACCCGTCTCAGTATCGAGGCGCAACAGACCATTACCCATGGTACCCACCCAGACGTGGCCCTCGCGGTCGGATTCCAAATCGAAGATACTGGTCGTAGGACCCAGTGGCAAGGGGTAAGGATGAAAAGTCATGCTTTTTACGTCGATAAATCCCAAACCTTCTTTATAGGTGCCCAGCCAGATACGTCCCTTCAAGTCTTCGCAGAGACTCAGTACGGTAGCTGGGAAATTATCCTTGAAATGTTTCACCATCTTGTTCTGACTGTCCAGACAGTAGAGTCCGTCGCGGTCGGTACCTATCCAACGATAACTGTTGGAACCGCCCACCACACTGATAACGCAAGCCGTTCCAATGATGTTACGCGAGCCGAGCTTATAACCCATATAGCCGAAGCCCATGGTATGACCAGGCTGCATGTAGATACCCTTCTGCAACAGTCCGAGCCACACGTTGCCATTACGGTCCTCACAAATGGAATAGACCTTCGCCGTGCTCAAGTCGACATCACGACTGAAATAGGGATTGTCGAGCAGATAGTTGTTCTTGGGGTCGTAAATGGCCAGTCCTGAACCGTCGTAACCCAGCATGATGTGCTGGCGTCGGTTGACATACAACGTAGAGATCTGTTTGTTGCCTGTGGCCTCTATATGAACGGGTGTATCACCATCAAGACGGTAAAGGCCATGATTGGTGGTACCGACATAGAATTTGCCATTGCTGTCCTCACAGATGTCGGAAATAGTGTGCTGGTGCTCGCCGTCCTGAAAATAGCGCTTGATATGGTTGCCGTCCCAACGCCACAGTCCCTGGTCGTCGGAGATGATCCACAGATTGCCGTGGCTGTCTTCCATCAGACGATGGATGGACTTGGCCTCGCGCAGGCGCTTGTCCATCTCGCGAGCTTCCTGTTGACCGTTCATCTTCAGAACGCCATGGCCTGACGTACCTACCAGTATGTCACCATTGCGGCGTTCAAGCAGAGAGGTGACATAACAGGGAACGGGATTGCCTTCAGCACCATAGGTCACGACATTCTGAAAACGCTCACCGTCGTACGTCTGCAGAGCACCGTACATGCCCACATAAAAGAGTCCGTTGTGGTCCTGCATCATGCAATTGACATAGTTGCTGGCCATGCCGAGGTCCTTACGCGACTCTTTCTTCAAGATGCGGAATTGGTAACCATCGTAACGGTTGAGACCATTACGGGTGGCCACCCAGATAAATCCATCGCGATCGAGGTATATCTGTGTCGTAAAACTACTTGACATTTGCTTGTCAGCGTCAAATAATTTTCCCATCTGGGCGTGTATGCTCAGTGGCAATAGAATAAACAGAGAAATAAGAACTTTACACTTCATGTTGTAATATTAAGTTAGTCGGTTTTGTAAAACACGGTGCAAAGATAAACAATTTGACAGAAAGCACCAAAAAAAAAGCAAACTTTATCTCACGTAACACCGAAAAACGGGTTACGTGAGACAAAATATGAGTATGAATAGTGCAGTTTTAACTATTTTTCAGTAACGTTGTAGTCGAAACTGTCAACGTCGACCCAACCGCCAAGACGCTTGGTAGCGTAATTGAAGATGCCGAACTTGGTACCCATGAAGAAACGCTGCCAGTCAAAACGCATGCGGTATTCGCCACCCTTCTGCGTCCATTCGTTGCCATCGGTACTGTAGAAGAATGTAGCCTTATCGCCCTTCCCAGGACGGAAATCGCCATCAATACGTAACCATACGATGGGGGATTTCAATTCTACACGGTCGATGGTCTTCTCGTCGAAACCTTCCACAGCCTTCTCACGCTGTGTCAGTTTTACTTCCCACTCATCGAGTTCCAGCACCCATTTGCGTCCCTGTTTCTTGACGGCCCAAGCACATGTCCTGTCGTTGAAAGCAGCAAAACCGGCAACATCACCGTCCTTCATCTTCGACAAGTCCAGCTTAACGGTACCGCTGCACGTAGGACCTTCCATACGCTGTGTCAGCGTATTGGGAGCCAGATAAATATTAGGAACCACACGATTGGTTTTCAGGCGCAACCATCCTGGACGTTCAGAAAGACTCCAGGCATCATCTACGGGGTTGTGGTTCCATTGCCAATGGAGACCTAATTTGTCGCTATTGAAATCATCGGGGCAGACGATATGCTTTTCCGGTTCGCCACTCTTGAGTGCACGGACGTGCTCCGGCACGATACCTTCTTCGTCGCCAAGCATCGGCCAGCCATCAATCCAACGGCAAGGCATCAACGTGAGCACACGGCCTACACCACCACGGTCCTGGAAAATAATACCGTACCAGTCGCCCCATTCGGTATCAACAATAGTACCTTGTGCAAGGTAAGAGAAGCCACCGAAGGGAGACTGCAGGATAGTCTTTTTCTCGTAAGGTCCGTGGATATCGTCAGCACGGTAACACACCTCACGGCGATGACGCCCTGGAGCATAGACGTGCGATATCATGAGCAGATAGTACTTACCATTATGTTTGATAACGCGCGAACCCTCGAGGAGTCCGGTCTCATCAGCCTCACGCTGGAAGATATGCTGGTGAGTTCCTTCGATAACATCACTGAGGTCAGGCTTTAACTCCATCAGTTCACCAGTGCCGTAAACAACATACACACGGTTGTCATCATCAAAGAAAAGCGAGCAGTCGTGAAAATGGCGCATACGTGAGAGCAGCGTCCATGGACCTTCGGCTTTCTCGGCAGTAAAGATATAAGTGTCACCCATAGCACCAGCCTCGTTGGGGGCTAAAAGGGCATAGAACCGACCATTGTGGTATTTCAGCGAGGTAGCCCATTGGCCACGACCGTAGGCCGTACCCTCTTTCAAATCATATTTGGGAGAATCTGTAAGTTTGTCGAAGATGTAACCAACCGTTTCCCAGTTCTTGAGATCCTTCGACCGCATGACGGGAGCACCAGGCATCAAATGCATCGTAGTGCTGACCAAATAATAGGTATCGCCAACACGTATCACATCCGGATCGGGTACATCCGCCCACAACATCGGGTATCAGGGCTGCTGGAACGCTTTCCAGCAGCTTCTGAGGTTACAAAACAAACTACTAATGATAATATTACTAAAACAAATCTCTTATTTCTCATGTCTGTATGCGGTTTTAGTTTTTTGACGCTGCAAAGGTAAATACTATTTTTTAATTATACATTATTATAATGTTTCACAAACTTTATTATTTGTATCATCTTATTTCGAATTTACAAAAAATAAAAAACTCCCATCCTTCTGATAAAGAAAGATGGGAGGAAATACTTGTCTTTGAATGAGTTAGAAGAGGAAAGTCTTTTCGAGCCAGTAGGTTAGGATACCTGCCAAATAGCCAACAAAGACTATCCACGTAATCTTCTTCATATACCAACCAAAGGTAATTTTCTCCAGTCCCATGACCACCACACCAGCAGCAGAACCGATGATAAGCATCGAACCGCCGACACCGGCACAGTAGGCTAACAGTTGCCAGAAGATGCCGTCGACGGCCAAGTCTCCAGCAGCCTGAACGGGATACATACCCATACAACCAGCTACGAGAGGAACATTGTCGACGATGGACGATAGTACACCGATGATGCCAGTAACGAGATAGTGATTACCCTCGAACGTGGTGTCGAGACCCTTACCCAGCATGGTCAGCACACCAACCTCCTGCAATACGGCGACAGCCATCAGGATGCCCAGGAAGAACATGATGGTCGAGAGGTCAATTTTTGTCATGATGTCGCTTACGCGCTTAGCCATCGTATCATCCTCAGCGGTGTTGTAGTGGAAAATCTCCGTCGTTGTCCACAGAATTCCCAATACGAGCAGGATTCCCATAAACGGTGGCAGATGTGTCAGCGTCTTGAAAATAGGCACAAAGATGAGACCACCGACACCCAGCCAGAAAATGATGTCACGTTGCGTTTTCGTAAACTGACTTACATCAGCCTTTGGCAGGTTCTGCTCCTTGTCGAATTTGCCATCGAGTTGCAAACTGAGGATAAATGCCGGAATAAGCATAGAAACCAGCGAGGGAATGAAAATCTCAGAAAGTACTCCTTGCGTAGTGATGACACCCTTGATCCAGAGCATGATGGTCGTGACATCCCCAATGGGCGAGAAGGCACCACCGCTATTGGCAGAGATGACGACCAATGCGGCATAGAGCAAACGATCGCTACGACTCTGAACCAACTTACGCAGCACCATAATCATCACGATACTGGTGGTGAGATTGTCGAGGATGGCCGACAGGAAAAACGTCATAAAGGCCACACGCCACAGTAGTTTGCGTTTCGAGCGGGTCTTCATGGTATCACGCACGAAGTTGAAACCACCATTCGAATCGACAATCTCGACAATGGTCATGGCTCCCATCAAGAAGAACAAGGTACCCGCTGCATCACCCAAATGATGTTCGATAACCTCTGCAATATGGTGGATGACACCATCTGCAGCAACCTCAGGATAATAGGCTGCAGGACCCAGCATGAGCAGCGTCCAGCATCCCACACACATAAGCAGGGCAATAGCGGCCTTGTTCACTCGCGTCAAACTCTCCAAAGCTATACACAAATAGCCGACAACGAAGAGAACGACGATACAAATCGTTAATGTTGACATTGTAATTGTCTTATATTATCGTTATTATGTTGTTATTATGTTATTACGACATTACATCACAACTTCGACCACATGCTTGCCAGGAGCATAGGGGATAACCGTGCCATCAACAGGCTTGCCATCGAGCACAATGCTCTTCACACCCTTCTGCTTACCATTTGGATGGATGGTGATCTCATAGTCGGCATCGCGGAACTTACGGTTCACGGTGTAGTCGGTAGCCGTTTCGGGCAGACAAGGATCGATACGGATACCATCGTAATCAGGCTTGATACCCAAGATAAACTCTGATACCGTGTACCACATCCAGGCAGCTGTACCCGTGAGCCACGAGTTCTTGCCCTCACCAGGCTTGAAGGCATCCTTACCAGCCACCATCTGGCAGTTCACATAAGGCTCTACCTTATGCAGCGTCTGGTATTTCTCCTCGACATAAGAGGGCAGGATCTTAGCATAGTGACTCCAGGCATCGTTACCACGTCCTGCGAGACACTCACCAATGATGACCCAAGGATTGTTGTGGCAGAAGATACCCGCATTCTCCTTGTAGCCCTCGGGATATGAAGAGATTTCACCATATTCGTAGATGTACTTCGAGAAGGCGGGATTATTGAGTACCATACCGTGCTCGCACTCCAGATACTTCTTGCAGGAATCCAGCGACTTTGCTACCATACCGTCCTCAGCACCAATCTCGGCCATGGTACACCAGCCCTGCGACTCGATGAAGATCTTGGCCTCGTCGTTCTCGTTAGAACCAATCTTACGTCCGTAGAAGTCATAGGCACGGAGATACCATTCGCCATCCCAACCATCCTTTTTCACGGCAGCAATCATGGCGTCAACAGCCTTCTGCATGCGGGCAGCCTCGTCAGTCTTGCCAAGCTTCTTGCAGAGGGCAACATAATCCTTACCTGTGACAACGAACAGTCCTGCAATCATGAGCGATTCGGCCTTGGTGCCCTCACTGACATTCTCGGTGGTCTGGAAACTCTCGTTTGGATCCCAAGAGAAGCAGTTCAGGTTCAAGCAGTCGTTCCAGTCGGCACGACCAATCAACGGCAATAGGTGAGGACCGAGGTTGTTGATGACGTGATTCATCGAAATCTTCAGGTGTTCGAAGAGTGTCACCTCCGTACCGGGCTGGTTGTCGAAGGGCACCATCTCGTCGAGGATGGAGAAGTCGCCAGTCTCCTTGATATAAGCCACCGTACCGAAAATGAGCCAGCAGGGGTCATCGTTAAAGCCGCCACCGATGTCGTTATTGCCACGCTTGGTGAGGGGCTGATACTGGTGATAGCAGCCACCATCGGGGAACTGTGTCGAAGCGATGTCGATGATGCGCTGACGGGCGCGAGGCGGAATCTGATGGACGAAGCCCACGAGGTCCTGATTGGAGTCGCGGAAGCCCATGCCACGGCCTACGCCACTCTCGAAAAATGAAGCCGAGCGCGAGAAGTTGAAGGTGACCATACACTGATACTGGTTCCAGATGTTCACCATGCGGTCGAGCTTGTCGTTGCTCGTGCGTACCTTATATATATTAAGGAGATTATCCCAGAGGGCGCAGAGTTCTGCGAATGCCTTGTCTACCTTCTCCGTGGTGTCGAGTTCGGCAATGAGAGCATGTGCCTTCTTCTTGTTGATGACCTGCAGGGCCACGAATTTCTCGTCCTGCTCGTTCTCGATATAACCCAGCAGGAAGACGAAGTCCTTCGACTCGCCTGGTTGCAAGGTGACCTCGATATAATGAGAGGCAATGGGACTCCAGCCATGGGCATGACTGTTGCGGGGCTTACCCTCCATCACGGCCTGCGGATCAGCAAACTCATTATACAAGCCAACAAAGGTCTCGCGGTCAGTATCGAAGCCCTGAATGGGGGCATTCACATGATAGAAAGCGTAGTGGTTACGACGTTCGCGGTACTCCGTCTTATGATAAATCGTGGAGCCTTCAATCTCTACTTCTCCCGTTGAGAAATTACGCTGGAAATTCTCCATGTCGGTAGCAGCATTCCAAAGGCACCACTCCTCAAAGCTGAACAACTTCAGGCTCTTGGTCTCAGACGACTCATTCTTCAGCGTCAGTTTCTGCACCTCAGCCCATTTCTTCAGGGGCACAAAGAACAACACGCTAGCCTCGACGCCATTTTTCTTACCCGTGATGCGGGTGTAGCTCATACCATGACGGCACTCATAGAAGTCGAGCGGCGTCTTACAAGGCTTCCAACCAGGATTCCAAACGGTATCGCCATCCTTGATGTAGAAGTAGCGGCCACCGTTATCCATCGGTACGTTGTTGTAGCGATAGCGGGTGATACGGCGGAACTTGGCATCCTTATAGAAGCTGTATCCACCTGCTGTATTAGAGATTAATGAGAAAAAATCCTCGTTGCCCAGATAGTTAATCCAAGGCCAAGGAGTCTGCGGGTCTGTGATGACATACTCGCGGTGCTGGTCGTCGAAGTGAATTAATAGTCCTAGTTGTTTGTAATTTCCGGCAAAGGTACGAATAAGTGAGCATAAAACAAAATAAAAAAACATTTTTTTGTTTAATTAAAAAAAAAGACATATCTTTGCACCTGATTTGTAATCATTACATACCTTTTTATTAAAAGAACTATTAACGATAGTAATTATTATGAAACTAAAAACAATTCTTCTGATTGCATTGTGCAGTGTCTTGTCGACAGCAGTACATGCGGAAAACGTACGCGAAACCATCCGCTTGGACAAGGGGTGGAAGTTTGCCTTTGGCCATGCTGCAGACCCTGCAAAGGATTTCGGCTGTGGCACCGAGTATTTCAACTACCTCACAAAGGCCAGTTCTATCCACAATGAAGGACCCTATACTGCTAAGTTCGACGATGCCGCGTGGCAAGAGGTGCAGATTCCACACGATTGGGTGACCACATTGCCTTATGCCCTTGAGGCCAGCCATTCACATGGTTACAAGACCGTTGGTTGGAAATATCCCGAAACCAGCGTGGGTTGGTATCGCAAGACCATCGCCATTCCCAACGATGACCTAGGCAAACGTCTCATGCTTCGCTTCGACGGCATCTTCCGTAATGCCCGCGTGTGGTTCAACGGTTTCTATATGGGAACCGAGCCCAGCGGATATGTCACACAAGTGTACGACATCACACCTTATATTAAATATGGTGACGAGAATCTCATCTGCGTGCGAGCTGACGCCTCGCAGGAAGAAGGCTGGTTCTACGAGGGTGCCGGCATCTATCGCGACGTGTGGCTCGAGAAAATGGCTGAGGTTAGCGTCGCTCCCTTTGGCACCTTTGTTTACGCAGAAATGAACAAACCCTACGACAAGGCTATCATACATGTCAAGACCGAGGTGATCAACAGCGGATTAACGTCGCAACAGTATGAAGTAGAGCAACGCCTGCTTGATGCCGAAGGCCGTGAGGTAGTGCATGCCGTTGGTCATCTGAATCCGCTGAAGGCCAAAGAGACGCGCATGTGTCAACACATGATGAAACTCACGAATCCACATCTCTGGAGTACTACTGATCCCTATCTGTATAAGGTGGAGACAACGGTGAAGGTGGACGGCAAAGTAACGGACGTCTATGTAACAACAACAGGTTTCCGCGATATTGCCTTCGATGCCGAACGTGGCTTCCTGCTTAATGGCGAACCGTTGAAACTGAAAGGCGTCAATATGCACCAGGACCATGCCGGCGTGGGTACAGCCATTCCCGATGCCCTGCAGGCATGGCGCATCCGTCAACTGAAAGCGTTCGGCTGCAACGCCTATCGTGCCTCACACAATCCCATGACTCCTGCCCTACTCGACATCTGCGACCATGAAGGCATCCTTGTCATTGACGAGAACCGTCTGATGGGCATCAACGACGAACATCTCAGGCTCTTGGAGCGGATGATCAAGCGTGACCGCAATCATCCCAGCATCATCCTCTGGAGTGACGGAAACGAAGAATGGGGACTGGAGAACACCATTCAGGGTACGCGTTTGGCCGAGGCCATGCGGGCATATACGAAGCTGTTCGACCCCACCCGACCCAGTACGGTAGCCAATGCCGGAGGCACTGAACTGATAAAAGGTCTCGACGTCGTAGGCTTCAACTATATTGTACAAAATGATGTAGACAACCGCAAGGCAGCCAATCCCTTGTGGAAGATTGTCGGCACCGAGGAAACCACAGGCTGCGGCACACGCGGCTGGTACTTCAACTCGTCCGACTATCCCGGACGGATGGTTTCCATGAATCGCGACACCACACATCACCACGTGGAAAACGTTATTGAGCGCGGTTGGAAGTTCTATACTGAACGTCCGTGGGCAGCAGGACTGTTCTATTGGACGGGCTTCGACTATCGTGGCGAGCCCAATCCCCTCAAATACCCTGCCCACGACTCCGAATTCGGCATTCTCGATTACTGCGGATTCCCCAAGGACGAGGCATACTATCTGAAAGCATGGTGGACCGACGAGCCCGTGCTTCACATCTTCCCCCATTGGAATCTGCAAGGCCATGAGGGCGAGGAAATCGACCTCTGGGCCTACAGCAACTGCGACGAAGTGGAACTCATTGTAAACGGTAAGAAGCTCGGGCGACAGCCGATGCCCAAGAACGGACACCTCAAATGGCGTGCCACCTATCAGCCCGGCCGCATCGTCGCCAATGGTTATAAAAACGGCCGTCGCATCATGACACAAACCATCGAGACCGCCAAAACAGCCTGTCAAACGATGCTAAAAGCTGACCGTATGGAGATTGCTGCCGATGGCCGCGATGTAGCGGTCATTACCGTCGAGGTACAGGATCAGCGGGGCCGTGTCGTACCCGATGCCTGTCCCATGCTGACCTTCACACTCGAGGGCGAAGGCCGCATTATTGGCGCAGGCAACGGTGACCCGATGTATCCCGGTCAGGACCATCCGTCAGAAGCCAACTGCCATGAGTTTACCATCCCCGCCTTCAACGGCTTGGCGCAAGTACTGATTCAGAGTGCATCGACACCCTCCGCACTGGTACTTCGCTGTCAGGGCGATGGTCTCAAAGCCGGAAGCGTCAGCGTCAATGCAAAAAGGTAAAAAACAACTGCATGCTTTACAGGCGCAGGCCAAAGAATGTACGTAGGTACCATTTGACGTTATGTACGGCAAGGTTATCCTTGTTGCCAATGTTTGTGAAATTGAAGTTCATCGAGAGTCCATAGAACACAGCGCGAGCATTGCGTACAACAGCTCCGCGACCGGTAATGATAACCTCGGGGAAGTGGTATTTCATGGGTACGTTGTCGTCGCCTATCTTAGCCGAGGTATTGCTATAGACGATAAACGTGGGCAATGCAGATATGTGGAGCAACCAACCCTTACTGGGAACAAAGTTGTAGCCATAGCCCGCACCGATGCCAATATTTGTCATCTTCAAGTTCGCCTCGTCTTCGTCTTTGGATGTAACTTGCTGTCCCTGAACCGATGCTGCCAGCAAGACACTACCGCAAGAGCGGCGCTGGATGTAGTTCTGCGAAAAAGCGGCAGGATAGGAGAAACGACGGCTGTTAAACACGTAATAGGCATTCGCATTCAGCGTCTTGACGTTCAATGCGTCAGAAGGAAGATCGACACGATCCGATCCATCAATCTCATACCAACCAGAGAAATTGCGAGCGTCCTGATATACGAAGTCAAAGCCAAAACGACGTCCATAGCTGTTGAACGTCAACTCGTAATCGCGGTATTTCCCCAGGAGTTTCGCAGGATTCAGCGACGCGCTGAGCGAAATACCGAGATAGCTGACGCCAAGACTGACCGTCATCTTACTGTCGGCATACATTTCAGATGTAAAACGTCGGTCGTTGTCAACGCCTTCAGCCTTTATATTCGTCCCTGACAGGTTCAATCGTGCTCTAATAGTCCACTTTGTCTGGGGACGTACAACATAGGCTGTATCGATATTCCCCTTATGATAGCGGAGCGTCAGCATACTGTCCACTCGATGCAACAGCGACTGCGCCTGCACAGTCAGTGCCAGCAACGATGTCAGCATGATGAGGCTCCTTTTCATAGTCAGTTTTTGATAATCTTTACACTACGTGTACGGCCGTTGGCGTCGGTAGTTTGCATGATATACGTTTCGTGCGACTGCATACGGCTGACACGGCGACCGTCTAGCGTAAAAAACTCACGTTTCACTATTTGTACGCCGTCGTCACTCCAGACGGAATGGATGGCGGCAGTGGCATCGGTGATGGCGACGCCGAAGCGCTGGGTAAACGTGGTCTCACCATCGGCAACGGTGACATTGACGCCATAGATGCCACCAGCATCGGGTGAGACGGCGCGCACGTTGAGCGTGGTGCCATCGATGGAGGGTACGAAGGTGCCGCTACCGATACCTTCGTTGAGACTGAATGTCGGGGTGACGCCGTTGCCATTTTGTCCATAGAAACCTGCGAAATACGGTTTCAGGTCGAGCGAAGCGCTGCCATTGGGTTCAATGACGACATAGGGATGGGCCATAAATTCCAGATAGTCCTCCAAAAGGGTATAGCCGTCGCCGTCTGGGTCGTCGTTGTGGTTGGCCACACTAACATTGCTACCAACGCATTTCTCCCACCAGTCAGGCATACCGTCGCCGTCGGTATCCCAATCGGCAGCACGGTGCTCCTCGGGCCATTCCTCCCAACCGCCATTGGCCGCATCGGTAATGTCGGCCTCGTTGTCAATTTCACCCTTGATATTCGACTTCGAGCCCTTGTAGGTCCACGTACCGTCGAGCGTCTCACGGACGTTACGCTGGTGCTGTTCATCGCGCATGGGCATAGTAGCACCGCTGTAGCTGGTCACAATCTTCATGGCATCCTTGGCCGAGTGGATGGTAGCATAGCTCTCAAACAGCGGCTCCGTCAACAGGTAGTCGTAGGTCGTGGGGATATTTCCGGTGGCATTAAAGATGTCGTTGCGCTTGTCGAGGGCATACTCCTGCACAATGAGACTGTGGTTTTTCTCCTCGCGGATGTTGCCGTTGACGTATGCTTGGTCGATACCATCAGGCGCTATACCACTTTCGAAGTCCTGCGTAAAAAGGACTTTCTTACGCGTGTCAGCACCCATCTTGTAATAGTTGTTCACGAAGTTCACGGCGTGGCAGTTGCCGTCGGTAGTGCGGTTGTGCCAGTTATAAACCACATTGTTAAACAGATCGAGCCCTCCAATGGGGCGGTTCTGACCGTCCATGCCGCCACCCATCGACCAGTTACGGCCCTCGCAGTTCACCAGCAGGTTGTGATGCCACGAACCAATGCGTCCGTCAATGGTGGCCGCATAGCCGTGGTTCGTACCGTCGGCATAGTTCTTGTGTCCAGTAATACCAAGTGCCTCGCTGATGATGCTGTATTGGAACGAGATATTCAGCGCACCGCGACCGCTGACCGTCTCGTCCGTTCCCCACGCCGCCGTACAGTGGTCGACAATGGCGTGGTCGGCACCCGACATACCCATGGCATTACCGGTATTCTCGCCGTAGACGCCTAGTCCACGCTTGAAACGGATGTGTCGACAGACAACGTCGGAACCGATGTTGATGTTCGAGGCTTTGATGCAGATGCCCCTTCCCGGCGCCGTCTGCCCGGCAATGGTGGCATATGGCTTGGTGAAATACGAATTGAAGTCGAGTTCGATGATACCGCTGACGTCGAACACGATATATCGCGGTCCTTCCAGCGTCACCAGTCCATAAAGCAACGAACCCTCGACATCCTTGCTGCCGCTGAGGTTCGTCACGTGATACACCTGTCCGCCACGACCGCCAATGGCATAACGGCCATAGCCCTCGGCCTCGGGGAAGGCCAGATGACAGGGCTGACACGTCCACACCTTGCCGCGATGGACGGTACCTTCGCCATCGACCTCGTCAATACGCCACCAGTAGCGCTGCAAGGACGATAGACCCGTCTTGGTATATTCGGTCGCGGTGCCCTCATATTCGTAGACGTCGCTCTGGGCTACCGTTGCGGAATCGGTGCCGAACACCATTTTGTGACTTACCGCACCATTGGCGGCAACCCATGAGAAACGGATGGTGCCGTCCTCCGTGCCCGCATGGAAGTCGTGGTTGACGGGCTGCGGATCGGTGGCCACCATCGCCACACCGTCAAACTCCAAGCCGTTTAACATCATGCGCGTATTGGTATAGCTCTTGTCGGCCTCAGGCCTGGTGGTATAGGTAATAACCACAGGCTGACCATCGGTAGCCGTGAACGTGATGAACGACGTGCCGGCCTCCAGCGTGCTCTGGGCAGCAGAAGTAAACTTCTGACCCGTGGCCACCACAGTGCCATCGACGCTAATGTCGATGTCAGGCTGCACCTGATCCTTGTCGGAATTGTTGTGATAGGCCTTCAGCGAATGTTGTCCAGCAGTCAGTCCGCTGATGGTCAGCACCAGCGACGTCGAGGCATCGGTAATCGGTGTCATATTGCCGTCCACCAGATTTGTTGCCAGCACTTCGTCGGCAATCACGCGCAGGCCCTTGGTCTCCACGTCGGTCTTGCTCCAGTTGCTGCCCACGGTCGACGCAGCACCACCTGCACTGATGGTGATGGTAACGCCGTTATCAAATGTCTTGGTGTCGCTCGTGGCACGCGGAACGGCCCACGACGTGTAGTTAATCTCGGTGTCTTTACCTGGAGCGGTCTTGCCCGGCAGGTCAAAGTCGATGTTTTGCGCCACTGTCTCAGTTACAGTCAAGGCAAGGCAGCATGTCATTAGTAGATTTGTTTTCATAATATTTAAGTAGTTTGTGATATGAAAGGGAACCCCCCACTGGAGGTTCCCTAATCGTGTTTATGTTTGTTTATTGCTTGTCCAATTCGGCAAGGTTCTCGGCAATCATCTCGTCGGTAACCGTGTAGTTCTGCAGGTCGCCCTTGATGAAGGCCTCGTACGACGGCATGTCGATGAGTCCGTGACCGGAGAGGTTGAAGAGGATAACCTTCTCCTCGCCTGTCTCCTTGCACTTCTTGGCCTCGCGAATGGTAGCGGCGATGGCATGGGTGCTTTCAGGAGCAGGGATGATGCCCTCTGTACGGGCGAAGAGCATACCGGCCTCGAAGGTTTCGAGCTGAGGAATGTCGACACCGTGCATGTAGCCGTCCTTAATCAACTGCGAAATAATCATACCGGCACCGTGATAACGCAGACCACCAGCATGGATATTGCTTGGCTTGAAGTTGTGGCCCAGCGTGTACATGGGCAGCAGGGGCGTATAGCCTGCCTCGTCACCAAAGTCGTAGCGGAACTGACCGCGTGTCAGCTTCGGACAACTGTCGGGCTCAGCAGCAATGAACTCAGTATGGCGCTCACCGCTCAGGTTGTGACGCATGAAGGGGAACGAGATACCACCGAAGTTGGAACCGCCACCGAAGCAGCCAATCACGATGTCGGGATACTCGCCAGCCATCTGCATCTGCTTCTCAGCCTCCAGACCGATGATGGTCTGATGCAGACCAACGTGGTTCAGCACAGAACCCAGCGTATATTTACAATTAGGAGTGGTCGTAGCCAACTCGACAGCCTCAGAGATAGCAGTACCCAGCGAACCACTGTGCGTCGGGTCCTTGGTCAGGATGTCCTTACCAGCACGGGTGGACATCGAGGGAGAACCTGTGACGACAGCACCGAAGGTGCGCATAATCGAAGAACGATAAGGCTTCTGCTGCATGGTAATCTTCACCTGATAGACGGCGCAGTCGAGGCCGTAGATCTTGGCAGCATACGAAAGGGCAGCACCCCACTGACCTGCACCGGTCTCGGTGGTGACGTTCGTCGTACCTTCCTGCTTGGCATAGTAGCACTGTGGCAGGGCGGAGTTGATTTTGTGCGAACCTAAGGGATTGGTTGACTCGTTCTTGAAATAGATGTGGGCAGGCGTACCCAGTGCCTCTTCCAGTGCGTATGCACGCACCAGCGGCGTCGAACGATAGTACTTGTACTTCTCGAGCACGTCCTCAGGGATGTCTATCCAGCGGTGCTCCGTGTCCAGCTCCTGTACACAGCACTCGCGTGGGAAGATGTGTGCAAGGTCATCTACTCCCAACGGCTGCTTGGTAGCCGGATGGATAGGCGGCATGGGTTTGTTGGGCATGTCGGCCTGGATGTTGTACCACTGTGTTGGAAGGATGAATTTTTTCTGTTTTGCCATTGTTTTTTGTTGTTGGTGAATAATTACCGCCTGCAAAGGTAATATTTTTTGGGGAGTTAAAGGAGTTAAAGAAGTTAAAGGGAGTTAAAGGACAATACTTTTTTACTAAAAGTGCTATCTTTGCACCCGTTATGACGATAATTGTGATAGTTTTGGCGTATTTTGCCTTACTTTTTGCACTTAGCAGGTGGCAGGGACGACGTGCAACCAACGAGACATTCTACCGCGCCAACCGCCAGTCGCCGTGGTATATGGTTGCCTTCGGCATGATTGGCGCGTCCATTTCGGGCATCACCTTCGTCTCAGTGCCCGGCATGGTGCTGAACACGCAGATGACCTATCTCCAGATGTGCATGGGCTTCATCCTTGGCTATGTTGTGGTGGCATTCGCGCTGCTACCGTTGTACTACAGGCTCAACCTGACGTCCATCTATACCTATCTGGGCCAACGGCTGGGACGACATTCTCACAAAACGGGCTCGTGGCTCTTCCTACTGTCGAAGATGACGGGTGCGGCGGTGCGCTTCTACGTAGTGTGCATCATCCTCCAGCGTTTTGTGTTCGAACCGCAGGGCGTGCCTTTCGCCGTGACCACGGTCATACTCGTGCTGCTGATATGGCTCTACACCCGCACGGGAGGTATCAAGACGTTGGTATGGACGGACTCCTTTCAGACGCTCTGCCTCTTTACGGCCTTACTCCTTATTATATATAAGGTAGCCACCGACTTGGGACTGAGCATGGAGTCGGTCGTGGATGCCATCGATAGCAACGCACTGTCGCACATCTTCGTCTGGGACGGCTGGGCATCGAAGCAGAACTTCTGGAAACAGTTCCTCAGCGGCGTTTTCGTCGTACTAGTGATGACGGGCGTCGATCAGGACATGATGCAGAAAAACCTAACCTGCAAGACGCTGCGCGGAGCACAGAAGGACATGTGCACCTACGGCATCGCCTTCCTGCCCACCAATCTGCTCTTCCTCTCGCTGGGCGTCCTGCTCACCATGTGGTATCAGCAGCATGGCCTTGCCCTTCCAGCCAGCGGCGACGACCTCCTGCCGCATTTTATCCAGGCAACGTCTATGCTAACTGCTAACGGCCAACTGCTAACAGCCCTCTTCGTCCTCGGCATCGTCGCGGCGTCATTCTCCAGTGCCGACTCCGCGCTGACCTCGCTGACCACCATCTACTGCGTCGATATCATGGAACGCAAGGACGACGAACGCCTCCGCAAGCGCACGCATATTGCCGTGTGCGGCGTCTTTGTGCTGTTCATCCTGCTCTTCAAGACCGTCAATTCCACCAGTCTGATTGATGCCATCTACATCATTTGCGGCTACACCTACGGTCCCCTGCTCGGCCTCTTTGCCTACGGACTGCTGACAAAACGCCCCGTCAACGACCGCCTCGTACCCTACATCGCCATTGCCTCACCCCTGCTGTGCTATGCCATCGAATACGTGGTAGGTCAAACCACCGGCTACCATTTCGGCTACGAGTTGCTGATGATGAACGGCCTCCTGACATTCACCGGCCTGCTCCTCTCTTCACACGACACAAATTCATAATTCTATAGAATTTTCGAAATTACTATTCATCTATTCATAATGACATATAATTAACTTATTAACAGATAGTTACAAAATGAATAGTTGCATTTATCTATTCATTCACTATTCATTCTTTGCGTTCAAACACCATCTTTCGCGGTTTGAAAAATCAGTTAATACCTGAATATTAATAAGTTACGCAATAACAAAGAATATCGTAACACTTTGTAACTGAATGCGTAACAAAGTGTCACCGCCTTTGTGACAAAGTGTTACCGACGTTATTACAACTGCGTAACACGTTCACAAAATGACACGAAAGGAGTGTAACAATTAGGTACGTCTGATTTCGTCGAAATACTCCTTGGGCTGTTTGCCAGTAACCTTCTTAAAGGTGGTAGCGAAGTATTTGGGGTCGCGGAAGCCTACGCGGTAGGCAATGTCGCTGACACGGAGGTCGGCATTGTCCTTGGCAAGCTTGATGGCAGTCTGGATGCGGATGTCACGAATGAATACCGTCACGTTCTTGCCGGTCAGTGCACGCAGCTTGTTGTAGAGTGTGCTGGCACTGGCGCCCATATCAGCAGCAAAAGCGTCACGGTCGTAGTCGCTATCGTCGATGTGATCATGAACACACTTGGTAGCCTTCTGCAGGAATTGGTGGTCGGGCGAGTTGTAGGCCTGTTGCACAAGACTGCCAAGCGACTGATTGCCCTCGGCAATCCCCTCAGGCAGTTCGATGGTCGGAATATTCAGCTGGATGTTGCTAGGAATATGGAACGTCGAGGGCTGATCTTTGGCCGCTGGCTCATTCGCAACAGGTTGAGCGTGTTGCTGCATCAGCAGCATGTCTTTTTTAATGGGCAGTTCGACAATAACCATATTACCGTGGCCTTTGAAAAATTCACTACGGACAGTGCCATGATGCAGCATGGCCAGTTGGCGGGCAATGACAAGACTCATCCCTAGCGGCCGGGGGCTGTTGTCGTTGATGCGAATGATAACGGAGTCGTAATTGCGGTTGGTACTTGTCTGAACGGTGATCTTACCGCCCTCGGGACAGCTTTTGTACATGTCAGACAGTAACAACAACGGAATCTTGTCGATTTTGTCGGTATCAATCCACCCCATCATGCTCTCAGGGTTGCAGATGACGTCAAAGGTGATGTTCCTGCTTTCCATAGCAGGACGGAAGTTTTCGGCTGTATCGCGGACAAATTGCATCACATCGTTGTTGCTGACCTGCAAATCAAGTCCTTCGAACGTTAAAGGACGGTCCGTTTCCTGTCTCTGTCGAAGCTTCAATCGGAGGCAATAACCAGCAAGAAACAGTATAATGATGAATAAAAGAATGTTTGTGATGCTCATTTTACTTATTTTGATGCTGCAAATATATTAATTTTGAATTAAATTTCAGCAAAAAACACCTTGAAAAGATGTTAAACCTACCGATTTTAGTTTAAAATGCGTGATTTTTGGTGGAAAATTAGTGAAATTCACGCATTTTAAACCATAATTAACGCAATATGAACTCAGGAATAAAAAAAATGTCGTACTTTTGTACTTTTGCCAGTGAAAAGATTTTTAATGGTTAAGGTTTATGGTTGATTAATTTAGTTTTTTGATGGAAAAACCCCGCTGTGAAGCGAGGTTTTTTCACTTTTATAGCCTTAATCTTTTCTAGAGGGTCTAGATAATCTTGATATTCTTGAAGTTCTAGAGATTCTAGTTTTCCAAAAGGAAGCGTTCTGCTTCGATGGCAGCCTGACAACCTGTGCCTGCAGCACTGACAGCCTGACGATAGACGGGATCGGCACAGTCACCGGCAACGAAGACGCCTGCGAGCTTAGTACGCGGAGTACCGTCAATCTTCTTCAGATACCCTACCTCATCTGTTTCCAGCCACTCCTTAAAGATGTCAGTATTAGGCTTATGACCAATGGCCAGGAAGAAACCGTCAATCTGGATATCTACCAACTGTTCGTCAGCCTCGCCCTTGCGCTTTACGAGATGAGCACCTTCGACACCGTTTTCGCCAAAGAGACCCAGCGTATTGTGTTCGAAGAGTATCTCGATGTTCTCGCGGTCCATTACGCGCTGCTGCATGACCTTGGAGGCACGCAGGAAGGGCTTGCGGACAATCATATACACCTTTTTGGCCAGTCCGCTGAGGTAGAGGGCATCCTCGCAGGCTGTATCGCCGCCGCCAACGACGGCAACCGTCTTCTTGCGATAGAAGAAACCGTCGCACGTAGCACAGGCACTGACTCCCTGACCGTTGTATTTGCGCTCGTCGTCAAGACCCAGATACTTGGCAGAGGCTCCTGTGGCAATGATGACGGTGTCGGCCTCCAGTTCGCGACCGGCATCGTCCCAGGCTTTATAGGGTCGCTGCGAAAAATCGACACGCACGATTTCACCGTCACGGATGTCGGTGCCAAAACGCTCAGCCTGTTCGCGCAGGTCCATCATCATCTGATTGCCATCGACGCCCTGAGGATAGCCGGGGAAGTTTTCAACCTCAGTAGTCTGGGTCAGCTGTCCGCCAGGCTGCAGACCACAATATTCAACAGGACTCAGATTGGCCCTGGAAGCATAAATGGCAGCGGTATACCCTGCGGGTCCGCTGCCTATAATCAAACATTTTATATGTTCCATCATTAAAGCAGTTCTTTAATCTTTGCTTCGATATTCTCAATCTTCTCTGTCGGTTCGAAACGAGCTACCACCTGTCCCTTCTTGTTAATCAAGAACTTGGTAAAGTTCCACTTGATATCGGACTTCTCCTTGTAATCAGGATCGGCCTTTGACAACATGTCGTCAAGGATATGGGCAATAGGATGTTCCATATCCCAGCCGGCAAAGTCTTTCTGCTGTTGCAGGAACATAAACAGCGGCTCAGCATCGTCGCCATTGACCTTTACCTTTTTGAAACGGGGGAATTCGGTGCCGAAGTTCAGCTTGCAGAACTCATGGATAGACTCGTCGGTGCCTGGAGCCTGCTGTCCGAACTGGTTGCAGGGGAAATCGAGGATCTCGAAGCCCTGGCTGTGGTAGTCCCTATATAACTTCTCCAACTCTTCGTACTGGGGCGTGAAGCCACATTTCGTAGCAGTGTTGACAATCAACAGTACTTCGTTGGCATACTCTTTCAACGATACGTCCTTACCTTTTCTGTCCTTGACAGTAAAATCATAGATAGTTTTCATTTTTGTTGTTTATTGTTTTGCGTTAGAATGATTTCTTGCGCGAAGATACGAAAAATCCTCGTGATAGCCAAAAGTTTTTAGATTTTTTATTTAAACCAGTAGCTCAGTGTCAGCTTGCTTTCAACTTCTGTCTCAATATCATCGGGTAAATTGCAGAAAAAGTCGATACCTGTCAGTTCCTCCAGGCGGTCAATCTTGATGGCATAACCACTGCGGGAATCGCGCGAATGATCTTCGTTCAGGTTTGGCGCCCAATAGGCCATAGCCTGCCAAGTGTCGCCCTTTCTGCTGAGGAGTGCCATATAAAAGAAACGCGGTACAGGAATATGATCTTTGTTGACACGTGTGCTCTGATGGCTGTTCTGATAGACATATTCACGGATATACTCCTCGTTGTCGATAGTACCGCCCTTGCAAACGTATAGCGTGTCGGACATGCTTACCCAGTTACGGACGTCACTCTCCATCTCCTGCCACAAGCCGGCATTGAACTTATTATACTGCGGCTGCATGTTGGTGATGAAGAAGGTCTGGTAGTTACAATCCGTAGATCTCAGACGGTCGGCAGACGGACAGATGTGTCCGTGGTCGTAGCCGGAAAACTTATATGGGTCAACACTAAACTGATATTTTTCAGGTAGCTCAGGGTCAGCGGGATACTGGCATGTTGGCGAGAGTGTGCCATCGTTGGAAGCAGAATATCGAGACACATTGTAGGAAGAGTGGTAGTTGATGCTGCTATATAGCTGGTAGCAGCTCCAACGTTGTGAGCATGCGATAGTGTCCCATTCCACACAGTAGTTGACACCCGTTTGATGGGTATTCTTGTTGAGTTCGGCATAGTGGACAAGGACAAGGCCGTTTTTCAGATGCGGGAATTCAAGCCTAGTCTGGGCCTCGATAGGACCTGACGTATTCTTGTTGTCGTTGGTGACAACAGCTGGTTTGTCAGTATTACCGCTGTCTGGTGGGTTGTTGTTGGGACCGTCGTCGCCGCCGCTACTACAGGCTGACAGCGAGAAAACCATAGTCAACAGGAGGAATAGTTTCTGGATTGTTTTCATCATCTGATAGTTTTAGTATTGTATTGGGATAAAAAAGGCGCAGCCATGGGCATATGCAACTACCCTGGACGCGCCTTAGAGGTCTTGTTCTGTAGCGTGAAATATCTTATTTCTTCGCAGCCTTACCGTAGCGGCTCATGAACTTGTCGACGCGACCAGCGGTGTCGACGAGCTTGCTCTTACCGGTATAGAACGGGTGAGAAGTGCTCGAAATTTCAATCTTTACCACGGGGTAAGTCTCGCCTTCGAACTCTACAGTGTCGTTAGTCTTTGCTGTAGACTGCGAAAGGAACATATCGCCGTTGGACATGTCCTTAAACACGACGGGGCGATAGTTTTCTGGGTGAATACCTTTTTTCATTTTTACTTGTTATTTTATATGTTTACTTAAAATTTTTCGCTTCGAGGGTGCAAAGGTACGACTTTTTTTCGAACTGACCAAATATTCCCGCTACTTTTTTTATTCTGCAAAGGTGAAGACCAAGTCCTCGAGGGTGCAGAGCGACTTTTCCTTTGTGTCGGACTTGAAGAGGATAAAGATGGCATGTTTGCCTGCGAGGGCGTTATCTTTTGCATCCTTTGAGATACCTATCGCCATATCCGTGCTGGTTTTCGGTATGTCGGCCTTCAGCGCTATCTCGCCAATCTTCTTTCCATCCTGCGACGCCCAGGGACGGTCCATCCAGAGCTCGATAGTGCCGTCGATACCCTCAGGAATGAGTCGCAAGACGAGCATCAGGTTCTCTCCTGTAGCCAAACGCTCAGCGTCAAAGTTGAAGTACTTATAACCAACGATACTGCCGTCGGTGTTGTTCACCACGCGGTTGGTATTGTTCGTCAAGTCGTAAGGAGCTTCGAAATTGCTGTCAGTACCATACGATGCCTCTACGTACGAGCCGTAGAACGTGTTGTTGGGCCATTCGTGGACGGCAGGCTTCGGACCCGTCAGCCAACAGGCGATACCTGCCGAGTGACGCTCGAAGGGATTGAGGCCGTTGAAGGCAAAACCCTCGGAATTGTATTCGCCCTCACTGATTTCCACCTTACCGCCAGCACCTTCTTCCACCTTGACGGTGATAGGAGCAACCATTGCCTGACGGGCATATTCGTCGGTACCGGTCTGGCGGTGGTAGAAGATATACCACTGGCCGTTGATTTCGCAAATCGAGCCGTGGGTGTTGCCGTCAGGAACAGCAGAGGCAATGACGTTGCCCTGCTCGTCCTTCTCGCGAGCACGACCGTCGATAATGGTGCCGCCATAGGTCCAGGGACCTAACGGCTTATCGCTATAGGCGTATGCCAGTGTATAGTTCGACGTGGGGAGTCCGAATTCGCCGTCCTCCGTGAAGCGACTATAGATAAAGACATACTTATCCTTAATCTTTCGGAGCGACGAAGCCTCGAAGAAGCGGAAGATGCCTGGCTCGTTTCTGCCGGAAACCATACCGTCAACCACTTCAGTGCCTGGTTTTACAGTACACATCGTCGCAGGGTCAATCTCTGCAGCCATCGAGTGCTCGAAGCCCCAGTAACCATAGATGCGACCGTCGTCGTCAACAAACACGGCAGGGTCGAAACCGTAGATGCCGTCCACCTTGTTGGGGTCATCGGCATTCCAGTTACACACCTCGAAGGGGCCCTTGGGACTGTCGCTCTTAGCAATCAGACCATTACGGAAACCCGTCTGGTCGTTGGGGAAAAGGTAATAGGTTTTCTTGCCCGTGCTGTCAGTCACCAGCGTCACGTCTGGTGCATACAACACGTCGGCAGTACCAGCAGAATCGAAGGGTTCGCCCTTGGCATTCTTGTTCACCACGAGGATTTCTCCGTCGTAGCGCCACTGAGTCAAATCCTCTACGGGAGCCGACCAAACCACCTGGTCGCGACCACAGTATTCGGTCTTCAGGTCGTCATGCGAACCATAAATATATACGCGCTGCTTGCCAGGATTGTCCGGATCTTCAAACACATACGGCTCGCCATCGGGAATATGTTCCCACAAAGGCAGATAGGGATTGCCTTGGGTGATTGGTTCTTGCTTCACGGTGTCAACTTTGTTTGAACAGGACGTAAAAAACATGGCGCCGCAGACTATTGCTGCGGCTGCCATATATAAAGATGTTGATTTCTTCATGCGTTATTTTATGCTAATAAAGTAAGCATTCATCACTTCAATCTTTCCGTTATACGAGCCACGGTTACCAACAATTGTAATTGTTTTACCGTTAGCAATACCCTTGGCAGCGACTAGATCCTGGAACTTTTTCTTGGCACCGCCCTTTTCAGAAAGCAGACCATAGACATAGACAGAACCTGTGCTATCCTCAAGATCGAAGTTGCCATACTGATCATTGTCCTTCAGATTCTTCACAGTACCAGTGAGCTGATACCAAACGTCTGTACTCTCTGCAGCTGCATTGAAACCTGAAACAGAAATGATGGTTGAACCGTCAGCACCGGTTTCAGCACCGCCACCACCGCCGCCTTCATTCTCTACCTTAATAAAGTAGGCGTTCTTTACCTGAATCTTACCATTGTATGAACTACGCAGACCGACAATCGTAATCTTACTGCCGTTCTTAATGCCCTTGGCAGCTACTAGTTCCTGGAATAGTTTTTTGGCACCACCCTTCTCAGAAAGCAGACCATAGACATAGACAGAAGCGGTTCCATCGTTTAGGTCGAAGTTGCCATACTGGTCGCCATCCTTCAGATTCTCCACTGTACCCGTCAGTTGATACCAAACATCATCACTCTCAGAGGCAGCATTGAACTCAGCAACAGTAACAATCTTCGAACCATCGGCACCTTCACCACCAGAAGGAGTATCGCCACCACCAGGCTTTGTTCCTACGCCTGTGCCATCAATGACAGCATAAGAGGTATTCTTGATTCCAGGAACTTTGAAATAGGTAGCAATATCACCATAGAGTATCACTTCCTTCTTGAGGTTACCAGGATTATCCTGCAGATTCAGTTTAGTACGTACATCACCAGTAGGCAACTGAACAGGCATACACTTTGTAACATCCGTTTCGTCTGCACTTGCTGCAATCAGAATGTTCGTCTTGACGGTAGCTTCCGAGTTGAACTTAGCACCACTGTCGTAAGCCTGACCTTCTACCCAACCAACAATAAATGCTTTCACCCATACACCTGTCTGTTCGGCCTTGGCAATAGCTCCAGGAACATTGTAAGGATTATTCTCTGTTCCGTCACCTGTACCAGATGGAGTAGGCGTATCGCCATTCTCAACACTCACGAAGTAGGCATTCTTCACCTGCGCCTTTTCGTTGTAAGTGCTACGAAGTCCATTGATGGTCAATTTGCTGCCATTCTTGATACCCTTGGCGGCTACTAGTTCCTGGAACTTTTGCTTGGCACCGTCCTTCTCTGCGAGTAGACCATAGACATAGACAGAACCGGTTCCATCATCGAGGTCGAAGTTTCCGTACTGGTCACCATCCTTCAGATTCTTCACAGTACCAGTCAACTGATACCATTCGGTGTCGCTATCCTTTGCTGCAAGGAAGTCAGCAATGCTTACCTTCTTAGCCTCTCCACTGGGCTGAGGTGTCGTGCCGCCACCCTTGTTGCCATTGAGGGAGTACAGCCAAGCAGCATTGGCAGAAGTCTCAGGGGTGTTACCCTTGTAGTTGACAACCTTACCGCACATGATAACCTCATTCCCTTCCTTGATATTGGGGTCGCTGGTGTTGCTATAACCTTGATTATTAAAGTATTTCACACGATAGCAGAGGAACTTGTTGCCGCCATCTTCAGTGTCAGACACCTCGAAGGTAGCGTTACCATACTGAGTACCGTAAGCCTCAGTGACAGAAGTGATGATACCCTTGAAATAAACTTCCTTGGGCGATACAACATCAGCTCCAAGACCACTGACGTACTCTATGACACCAGCGATGTTGAAGGGGTCAGCCTCAGTACCAGTACCTGAAGGATCAATGACAACAACATCGTCACCTTTTGGTGGAACGACTTCTCCAAAGGGAGATGGAACGTCCTCACAACTTGTGAATGTGAAGGCCATCAGGGCCATCGCAATCAGATAATTAAATTTCCTTTTCATATCTTTTAGTTTTTATTATTCGTTATCGGATGATTACTTCTTCTTTCCGTTCTGTTCGTAGATGTAGCTGCCCTGGGCAAACTGAGGAGTATTGCCTTTGTAGTTCACCACCTTACCATAGACGATGACCTCGTCACCCTCCTTGAGCGTTGCACCGGCATTGAACTTCACATTGTTCAGACCATAGCCGCGATACACCTGGAACGAGCCTGTCGAGCCGTCCTTCTGATCGGAAATCAGATAGGTGGCGTTACCAAAGCTTCCGCTAGTGTCTATATCTGTGATTTTAACCACATAACCTTTGGCGTAGACAGGACCTGCCTGAGCATCAGCAGCCAGAGCCTTGGTGAATACGGTGACAGCTGCAACGTTATAGGGGTCTGCCTCCGTACCACTTCCTGTAGGAGTAGCCACAGGAGCAGGTTCAGTGCTCGATGCAGTAATATCACTTAACCTACGCATCAGAATCTGCCAGGTGTCGTTGTAACGTGTTGCCACACCCGTGATATCAACCAGTCCTGTGGGCAGTAACGTCTTGGCAAAGTCGGCATAGGTGCTGGTGCGCACCACAACATTGCTCAGACCGCTGATGACGCGGTTGGCACAGTTGGCAGTCAATGGCACACTGCCGTCGCTGGGAGCAAACACTGCCTTGCCGTCAGCCTCAGCCAACGTGACACCCTTCAAGGTAATCAGCTTGCCACAATCCTTGCTGATATCCAGTGAGTTGAAATTCCATTTCACTTCTTTGGAGACTGCCTTCTTGACATCTACAGTACCAATCAGTTTGTAATGGTCCTTCCAGATGTAACGGCTCATACGGCCGACCTGAGGTGTAGCACCTTCCTTATTGGGATTGGTATAGGTGGTACCAATCTGAGGCTGTTTGCCGTAGCCACCGATATACAGGCCTTGTAATTCTATAAGAATCTCCTGACCTACAGGTAATGCTGCGTACAGTCCGCTCTGTGAGATACTGATAGCAATAGCTGCCGTATTGTCCTGGATATACAGGCTGTTATAGATGTTGCCCTCCTCGTCGTTACCAGTGACGATACCCTTGATCTGCATGGGCTGCTTCACCTCCTTCAGGCTATTGTTGTTAATTTCGTTGCTATAGAGTGCTATCACCTCGGCAATGGTCTTCAGGTTGGTTTCCTTCAGATATTTGTTGCCGTAAGCCTCTATACCCTTTTCCGTAGAAGGCGCATCCCAGTCCTTGTCTTGACACGAGGAGATGAGATTAGTGAGAACGGGAACCAGCAAAGCCAGCATTCCTGCCTTCACAGCCTTCTTCACCTTATTATATATATAGGTAGTCATAATGAGTGATTTCTAATTACTTGTTTCTAATTAAAATCTATAACCAAGGTTCAACATGCCGTTGATGCCGTACGAATAGAACTTGTACGGGTTGCGGTCGAACTTGTAGACACGGGCACTGCCCACGTCGCCAGTGGTTGTGTTCACAGAGTAGTTGCTTCGGCTCTGCTCGAAACCGCCAGTGACCATCTTACG